>JAKDUG010000121.1 GCA_030457805.1 Psychroflexus sp. | reverse complement strand
TGAAATACCGAACTCTTAAATTCATTATCAAATCATTTTCGGATTTCATATTCTAAATATGGATATGCATTTTCTGAAATACCTTCTTTTAAAAATGTCATTCTGCATTTTTTTGATACGCGTTTTGATGCGACATTATCTTTGATCATTCTTGCTGTGAGTTTTTCGACTTTAAGCTTTGCAAAGGCATATTTAATCAATGCTTTGCAAATTTCGGTACCGTATCCCTTATTCCAGTATTTACGATCAAGAATGTAGCCTAATTCTAAATGTTTCAAGTTATCAAATGAATTGTACAATCCTGTTTCCCCCATAACAGATCGATCTTCTTTTCTAAGAAGAATATAAATACCGATACCTAATTTATATTTCTGATTAATTCGCGTGTACTTCTCCCAAAGCTCTTTTTTAGTCCAGTTTAGTCTTGCATTAGGGACGAACTTCATATTTTCTGACGACTGATAAATCGCTAACAAATCACCTATATCTTGATGAGATCGTTGTTTAATGACTAGTCTTTTCGTTTCGATAATAACCCTCATTACACGGACTCTTATATCAAATAAACTTGGTGGTTTTACTTAAATTTAATCCGTTGAATCGAAAGGCGATGCACCAATTGATCATCTTCATATAGATCAATTTGGATCGGGACGGTAATGCCGCTGACACTAATGTATTTTTCATACACAAAACGGTAATCTTCACCATCATTCTCAAGTGTCACCTCTTTGATTAAGTTAGTTTTGGACTGGGTTTGTATTTCTTTCAACTGGGGCAAATCTTCTCTTTGCGTCACCACCTTAAAAATATCGTGAATTGAATTTTCTATTTTCTTTTGCTCTATTAAATCTAATTCGAAATCATCATAATCAAGGGCGTAAGGCAAAGCAAAAACCTGTGCAAAAAGTTGTGTTTCAGCATCGACTGAATCATTTTGAAATTCAGGCTGAAAGCTTTCTGATGAAATTTTTGTCTTAATGCTTTCTTTGATATCTTCTGTCAGATGCAGCCTAAATTCTATTTGTTTTTTTTGTTGAAAATGAGCCACATGATGGGCATGCATCACATTTTTAACCAGCTGCTCTTTCTCCGTTAGCCTCCTTACTTCTTTCTTTTCTGCAGTCTTGGCTTCATCTTTATTCTCTTTTTCAGAATTCGACTGACATGAAACGATCATGAATAGAAAAACAAGCAAACTTAAACGCGTCATAATTTTCATGGACTTTTCTTTCAAAATTATTAAATACACATCAAAAATGCGATTTTCAAAAAGATAATGACAGAAAAAAACCATCAATTTTCAAAAAATTGATGGTTTCATATATTATAGTCTTAGAAATATGCTTTTAAGAATTGTGAATCTTATCAAAGTTAGCACTGACAAAGTTTGTCAAAGCTTCGCCTTTCAGCATACCTTGTGACAGAAGTGCCAAGTCTAAACATTGCTTGATCATTTTCTGAGAACCTTCTTTTTTTTCAGCCGATAAAATATCGCTAGCTAATGGGTGATTGGCATTGACAACCAGGTTGTACATTTCTGGCATATTGCCCATTCCAAACATACCGCCACCGCCGCCGCTTTGTTGCATCTCTTTCATTCGACGCATAAACTCCGGCTGTGTGATCATTAATGGTGCAGATTTTGAATCTAAAGCTTCAATTTGCACAGTGTATTTTTCTTTAGGAACAACAGTTTCAAAACGCTCCTTCAGCTTCTCTTTTTCTTCGTCGCTTAATTTTGAAGCTTGCTCTTCATCCTTCTTGATTAAATTATCAACGTGATCGCTATCAACTCTTACAAAAGAAACTTTATTTTCTTTTTCTGTTTCAATTTTTTGAATCAAATGCGATACAATTGGTGAATCGAGTAACAAAACTTCATAACCTTTGTCCTTCGCACTTTTAATGGCGCCGTGCTGTGCCTCTTTATTAGATGAGTAAAGCACAACTAATTTGTCGT
Source organism: Psychroflexus sp. (assembly GCA_030457805.1). GTDB lineage: Bacteria > Bacteroidota > Bacteroidia > Flavobacteriales > Flavobacteriaceae > Psychroflexus. The sequence continues at coordinate 4,592 of JAKDUG010000121.1, read as the reverse complement.
CCTTATCCGTTTGATTGGTTTGGATTTTCTCTTCAAGCTCTTCAAAAGTAAAATAAGTCTCATCGACAGTTGGGTATAGATTAAATTTCTGAGCTTTCTCAAAAAATTTATCTTCAGTCAACATCCCGTACTCAATAACTACTTTAATGTCATTCCATTTCTTCTCAAAATCTTCACGGTTATTATTGAAGAGAGATTTGAGTTTATCAGCAACTTTCCTGGTGATATAACTTGAAATTTTCTTAACAGCTCCATCCGCTTGCAAGTATGAACGCGACACGTTTAGAGGAATATCAGGTGAATCAATCACACCTTTTAACATTGTCAAAAACTCAGGAACAATTCCCTCTACATTATCTGTGACGTAAACTTGATTTTGGTACAATTGGATTTTATCCTTCTGCATTCCCATATCATTTGACATTTTAGGGAAATACAAAATACCTGTGAGGTTAAAAGGATAATCGACATTCAGGTGAATATGGAAAAGTGGCTCTTCAAATTGCGTTGGATACAATTCTTTATAAAACGCATTGTAATCATCGTCTTCTAATTCATTCGGTTGTTTTGTCCACGCGGGAGCAGGATTGTTGATGATATCATCAACAGTGACTTTTTTAGGCTCCTCGCCTTCTTTAGCATCCTCAGGAAGTGGTAATTCCTTTTCCTTTGTTCCGAACTTTATCTGTACTGGCATGAATTTATTGTACTTCACCAACAATTCACCAATACGCGCTTCCTCTAAAAACTCTTGCTCGTCATCATTGATATGCAAGACGATTTCGGTTCCGCGTGTCGTTCTGTCATGCTCCTCTAAAGAAAATTCTGTTGTGCCTTCACAAGTCCAATGTGCAGCTGGCTCATCAGTCCAAGATTTAGTAAAAATCTCAACCTTATTTGCCACCATAAAGGCAGAATAAAAGCCTAAACCAAAGTGCCCGATGATACCTGTTTCTTTCGCATCAGAGTCTTTATACTTTTCTAAAAACTCTTCAGCGCCAGAAAAGGCAACTTCATTGATGTATTTTTTGACTTCCTCTTGTGACATACCAACACCTTCATCAATAATATGGAGTGTGTTGTTTTCTTTATTGATTTTGACTTCAATTTTAGGTGTCCCAATTTCTATTTTAGCTTCCCCAATTCTTACCAAATGCTCCATCTTTAATGTTGCATCAGTTGCATTTGATATTAATTCTCTTAAAAAAATTTCGTGGTCACTGTACAAAAATTTCTTAATTAAGGGAAAGATATTTTCGACAGAAACATTGATATTTCCTTTTGCCATAATTTTATAATTTTAATAAGCTAAAGTCAAATAAAATACCAATCTCAACTTTATGCCATCTTGGCAGCTAAATAACAAAAAGACTTTAACAGAATGTTTTGTTTAGTTTGAAGATGAAAAGATTAAACAATGTTATCTTTGGCAAAAAGCATATCTCATGGCAAAACAAACCAAAGTTCAAAAGAAAATCACCCAAGCTGATGTCATCAGCTTATATATGAATGCTGTTTTAGAAAACGAAGAATATCCTAAATCAGTGTATAAATTTACGAAAGAGCATCAAATCTCTGAAGAGCAGTTCTATTCACTTTACGGAAGCTTAGAAGCCTTAAAAAAAGACATTTGGGTTCAGTTTTATAAAAATGCAGCCCAATTGATCAACGAAAGTTCGGCGCTAGAGGAAGCTGACAATCGCGACAAGATGCTCACATTTTATTATACGCTTTTTGAGATTTTGACCGCAAATCGAAGTTATGTCCTTTTTGTATTAAATGAAAATGAACAAGAACTCAAAAATCTGAAGCAACTCAAAACAATGCGAAAGCACATGTTAGAATTTGCACGTGAGCTGATCGAGAATGACAATGAAGAACAGAACATCAAATTCCTTCAAAAGAATCAGAAGATTTATGCAGAAGGCACTTGGCTTCAGTTCCTGTTTTTATTAAAGTTTTGGAAAGAAGACGATTCTGCTGGATTTGAAAAAACAGATGTTGCCATTGAGAAATCGGTCAACACAGTTTTTGATATTTTGGATAATTCAGCCTTAGAGCGCGTTTTTGATTTTGGAAAGTTTTTGTATAAAGAAATAGTCAAGTAAATGAAAACCATCAATAAAATACCGACAGGCAAACTCAGTCGCAGTTCAAAATTAGTGACAGCTGGTGCCAAAATTGGAACAAATTATCTGAAATATTACGGCAAGAAAACCTTTGACGCATCACATACTAAGGAAGAACTCAATGAAAGTAATGCCAGTGACATTTACGATAGCCTAAAAGATTTGAAAGGCAGTGCTTTGAAAGTCGCACAAATGCTTTCAATGGAAAAAAGTTTGCTACCAAGTGCTTACGTTGAAAAGTTCAGCTTATCACAATTCAGCGTACCACCACTCTCTGCACCATTAGTCCGCAAGACATTTAAAAAATACATCGGTCAAAATCCAGAAGATTTATTTGAGGAATTTTCGAAAGACTCAATCAATGCCGCTAGCATTGGACAAGTCCACAAAGCTAAAAAGGATGGCAGGGAATTGGCTGTCAAAATTCAATATCCTGGTGTGGCTGACAGTATCAGTTCAGACTTGGCTATGGTGAAACCAATTGCAGTTCGCATGTTTAATTTACAAGGACAAGACACGGATAAATATTTTAAGGAAATTGAAGGCAAACTCTTAGAAGAAACTGACTATATTCTTGAATTGGAACAAAGTCAGCGGATCTCAAAAGCCTGTCATAAGATACCACATCTCAGATTTCCTATATACTATCAAGATCTATCCAGCGAAAAGATCATCACGATGGATTGGATGCATGGACAGCATTTGAGTGAATTTACTAAAACTAATTTCACTCAAGAACAAGCCAATAAAATCGGTCAAGCACTTTGGGATTTCTATATGCATCAAATTCACAATTTACGTGAAGTTCATGCAGACCCGCATCCTGGCAACTTTTTGATTGATGCAGATTTCAATCTTATTGCGATTGATTTTGGTTGTGTCAAAAAAATCCCGAAAGCCTTCTACGTTCCTTATTTTGAGCTAGCTGATCCTGAAAACATTAACAATAAAGAGAATTTTCAACAAAAACTCAAAGCACTAGAGATTCTTAGAAATGATGATTCTGAAGATGAAATTGAATATTTCTCAGCTTTATTCCACGAAATGCTCAGTTTGTTCACCTCTCCTTTTCACGATGATCACTTTGATTTTGGGGATCAAGAATTTTGGGATAAAATTCAAAATTTGAGTCAAAAATATAGCAGCGATAAAGAATTACGCAAGAAAAATAGCAACCGCGGAAGTGAACATTTTATTTATATGAACAGAACTTTCTTTGGCCTCTACAACCTATTAAACGATTTGAAAGCCAAAATAGAAACAAAAAATTACAAACTTTACAGTTAGTTTTTTATTTAAAAACAAGTTGCAGCTCTATTATTTAGATAGAGCTGCAATTGTCTAGCAGCAACTTGCGCATATTATTTATGTATATTGCAACAAATTTATTTTATGTACAGCTCCAAAATTAAAGGCCTCGGTAAATACGTTCCTGAAAACATTGTCACAAACAAAGATTTATCAGAAATCATGGACACAAGTGACGAGTGGATTCAAGAGCGCACAGGCATTAAGGAAAGACGTCACATTAAAAAAGGTGATGGTAACTCTTGCGCTAAAATGGGTGTAAAAGCAGCCAAAATAGCAATTGAACGTGCTGAAATAGATAAAGATGATATCGATTTAATCGTATTTGCAACCTTGAGTCCTGATTATTACTTCCCAGGGAGTGGCGTGATTGTTCAAGATGTGCTTGGCATAGAAACCTGTCCTGCTATAGATGTTAGAAATCAATGCAGTGGTTTTATTTATGCCATTTCTGTTGCCGATCAGTTTATCAAAACTGGTATGTACAAAAATGTTCTTGTCATCGGTAGTGAAAACCACAGTGGAGGTTTAGATATGACGACACGCGGTCGTAATGTGTCAGTTATTTTTGGAGATGGCGCTGGTGCTGCAGTGCTCAGCAGAAGTGAAGATGATAGCAAAATATTATCAACACACTTACATTCGCAGGGTCAATATAGTAAAGAGCTTTCTTTAATAGGACCATCCACTCAACATTGGGTTCCTGAAATTATTGCAGAAAATCCACAAGAAAATATTCCTTATTACCCATATATGGATGGGCAATTGGTCTTTAAACATGCTGTTGTTCGGTTCTCTGAGGTTATTAATGAAGGTTTGGACGCCAATGATCTCAAAAAAGAAGACATCAACTTATTGATTCCACATCAAGCGAACTTACGTATTTCTCAATTTATACAGAAAAAATTTCAACTTTCTGATGATCGCGTTTACAATAATATTCAGCGCTATGGAAATACAACGGCTGCTTCAATTCCGATTGCTTTAACTGAAGCTTGGGAAGAAGGAAAAGTCAAGAAAGGTGATGTGATTGTTTTGGCCGCTTTTGGAAGTGGTTTTACGTGGGGAAGTTGTATTTTAAAGTGGTAGGCCGGTCATTAAAAAAATTGCCTGCTGCACAACAAATTTAACCTAACCTAATCTAACCATGAAACA
>JAKDUG010000120.1 GCA_030457805.1 Psychroflexus sp. | reverse complement strand
AACAAAAGCCAGCGGTGCATTTTAAAGAAAAACATCATTACAGCATCAGCGAAAGTTTTTTGTGGTTTTAAAATTTCAGCCGTATAAGGATTTATTTTAAAAATTTCGCCTCGGCGTTTTTCTGGTGAAGTTTTGATACGAAATTCGTAAGCTTCATTAGCAGATTCGGGAATTTTCACAGTCTGAACTTCTCCAAATTCATCCAACTTTGAGGACAAAATATCTAATGAAATCTTCTTTTGATCATTCTTTTCAATAACAAGTTCTTCTTGAAAAAAAGCTCTAATTTCTTTATCAAAAACCAAAATCGTCCCGCTAAGGCAAATCAAAAAAAGAATAAGACCACTTGCGATGCCAAGCCACAGATGAATATCAAGAACAAACTTGCGGAAAACAGAATCTTTATTTTTTTTCATAGAAATAACAACTCAAAACATAAAAACGATCTCAAAACTAAAATCAACGAAGTGTCTGAGAGGATTGACAAAGTTTAGTCTTTAAGACAGTTCAAAATTTCCCGCAAAGATAAACTTTAAGTTAGAGATTAATAACTTGAAAAAGGGAAGGCGTTTTACTCATAAAATTTTCTAATTCCTGGTAATGTTCTTCTGTTCACAAATGCATGGTATGAAATTGCTAAACCAACAATAATCGCACAAACCAAAGCTGTAATTGCGAGTGTTTCATCAGCATTCTGATGCTTGATATAAATCGCAAAAAGCGCCAAAACACCAATGGCTGCATACTCTCGCATATTTCTATAATAAACCATCCCAACATTGATAAGTGTTGCGATAACAATCATGATGATTGTCCAGTTTTGCTCTGAAAAAATGACGTCCCGAAAACCCATTTTGGTCAAAAAGGCTGCTGTATTTGCAATGCTAGCAACAGTCAACCAACCCGCATAAAAACAAATTGGCCACCAGCTAAAAGTAATTGTTTTCAGAGACGCATCCCAGCATTCCATCTTTGTATTTATGATAATTCTGAGTAAAGAAAACAAAGCTAAAAACATGAAAATCACTGATAATCCTGTGTATTCGTAAAGCCAAGCAACAACCCACAATGAGGTTAATAAATTAGCGCTGATAAGCCAGTATTTCGTCTTTTTCAGGAAATTTAAATCTGATTTTTTATAAAAAACTTGATAGATCTGATAGCTCGTCATAACAATTAATGCGAGATAAATCAAACCCCAAATAGCAAAGGCATAAGGCGCTGGCGTAAAAAGATTTTGGTAATCTGGTTCTTTGCTTAAACTGCCAATTGTGTGACCGTTTAGTTTAAAAGCTTGCGTAAAATAACTTGTTGCTATTGCTAGAGTAACACTTAAAAAATTGAGTAATGCAAGTTGTTTTGTTTTCATCATCTAAAGTTACATAATTTTGTGCGTATTTGACATTAGTCAATAAAAATGTCATCTTTGATAGATAAAATTTGAAGCTTATGTCAACCTTAGCCGTCAGTTATTTACAAACAAATTTGATTTGGGAATCGCCAGAAGCAAACCGTCAAAAATTTGAAACTTATATTTCTCAAGAAGCCAAACACACAGATTTAATTGTGCTTCAAGAAATGTTTACGACTGGTTTTTCTATGCATCCAGAAGGAATTGCAGAAACAGAAGAACCCACTTTATCATGGTTGAAAAATTTAGCTCAAAAACATGATGTTGCCATCACAGGAAGTGTGATGCTCTTAGAAAACAAGAAACATTACAACCGTTTATACTTTGTCAAACCCGATGGAGAAACACAACAATACGACAAGAAACATTTGTTTAGTCTAGCCCATGAAGAACGCGCCTATACAGCGGGGACTCAAAAGCTAATCGTCACTTATAAGGGCTGGAAAATTTGCCCGTTGATTTGTTATGATTTGCGTTTTCCGGCTTGGTCTCGCAATCTAGAAGATTACGATCTTTTGCTTTATGTTGCCAATTGGCCTCAGAAAAGAATTACGGCCTGGGATGCTTTATTAAAAGCGCGAGCGATAGAAAATATGGCTTACGTGATTGGCGTTAACCGAACAGGAAAAGACGTTAATGACTTTCCTTACGTCGGGCATTCTGCCATTTACGATTATTTAGGACAAAAAATCAGCACACATGAACTTGAAGATCCACATGTAGTTGAACATTGTAGGTTGGACAAATTAGAGCTCTTAAAAGCGCGAGAGAAGTTTGGCTTTCTGAAAGACCGCGATGATTTGTCTATAGATTAATTGTTTCTACATAATCAAAGAAAGCTCTTACTTTCAGCATTTTTTTGACATAAATCACCTTTTCAGGTTTGCGGTTATCAAGATATTTCCCCGTATCCCATTTGCCATTTCGGTTTTCATCATAGATGATCCGAAAGTAGTACTTCCCTGGATTAATATACTTAAATTCAAATAAGTTGCCTTGTTCTTGATAAAGACTTTGCTCTACTTTCCCTTTATCTGTCACCATCTCAACGATAACAGGATACTGCTCAATATTATGAATCGTCAGGTCGATATTGCCAAAATCAGAATAAGATTTAGTTGCAAATTTATAGATTAAGGTATCATTCGTTTCACCATAAAAATCCGTAATTGCCTCTGGTAAAATCTGTAAAGCATAGCGTTCTTTCTCCGTTTTTTCAAACTGAACACCAACTCGATTAAACTTTCTGTCGAGATCAATTTTCAAGTCAATAGGAATAGAGTCTGCAGTGAGCATGGCAAATTTTGTGGTGTCTATCTTTTCAATTGGCGTATTGGCGCGCAATGTAAAGTCTTCAAAAAAGCCAATGCCTCCTTTGGGTTGCGCCGTCAATTGTAAAGAATCGATTTCAATTTCTTTAGGCCGTATTTCTAAAGTATCGCGATAGCCTTGGTTGCGGACTTCAAAAAGTAAGGAGTCTTTTTCGGTATAAGGTTTATACCAATAATGTAAAGTATCCTTTTCAATATCATTGTAAACACGGTAATCAAAATCGGCGGGCACTTCTGAAATCACATTGATTTGTGCGCTGTCTAATTTCCCTTCATAGCCAAATTCAAAATGCATTTGAGAGATTTGTTTTGGTCGGTCTGATTTGAAATCAAGTTCTGTTTTAAAAACAGAAAGCTCAAATTCCTCATCAGTCGGCAGATCGATCTCTTTTTCCAGGAAATCAATTTTATCTGACTTTGGATTAAAGAGGTAGTTGTTATTTTTATCCGATAAAGCGATTACTTTATAGCGGCCTTCCTTGACATTTTCAACACTAAAATTAGAAACAGAATCCGTGTAAGCAATATAAGTCGGGAGGGTTTTATAAACCGTAGAATCAGCAAAAGTACTGTCGACACGGTATAATAAGACTGAAATATTTTCATCAGGTTCACGCTCAAAAGCATCTCTGACGTGACCATCAACCTTTAAAGAATCGAGGTGATCACCAGTTGAAAAAACATATTTGAAGTAAGGAAGCGTATTGCCTTCGTTGTTATCTTGAACGCTCATCCCAAAATTGATGGTGTAAGTTGTTTCCGTTTGGAGTGAATCCGATGGCAAATCGATTGTAAAGCTTTTACTTGCCATACTCATCGGCATGATGTTTGGCCGCGGCTCAATAGGAGGAGAGAAGATGATTTGCTGACGCGGATTTTCGAGTTTGACAAATTCATCAAAATTGATTTTAATCTCATTTTTGTTATAACGAACACTATAATTAGCTGGTTTTGAGCCCACAAACTCAGGTGGATCAACATCTTCTGGGCCACCATCAGGACGGCCGCGCTGGGCACATGAAAAAAGAATCATTAAGACAGTGAGGGCAATTATATAGCGATAAAAATCTTTCAAATCTTTGTCATTTAGTGCAAAGAAACAACATTTTCTTTATCTAGCTAAGCAGATTGATAGGATGCTGAGTTTTAAATCTTCGATTTTTCGTAAAGACAAATAACAAGACTCAATAGTTGAGCCGGTTGTTATTAAGTCGTCTACCAAAATAACGTGCTTTCCTTTCAGCTTATCACTATTTTTGAGATAAAAACCACCTTCAATCATTTCTGTTCGTGCCAATCGGTTTTTAAAAACCTGTGAAGCTGATTTTGAACGGCGAAAAAGCACATCATCGACGTATTTGAGCTGAAGCTTTTCAGAAATAATTTGACCAAAGCCTGCAATCTGATTATAACCGCGTTTACGCATACGCTGCGGATGCAAAGGAACTGGGACCACAGCATCAAATTGATAAGGATTTTTTTCTTGCGCTAATATCATATTTGCCATCCAATGCCCTACAAACTTCCCGATATATTTCTGTCCGCGGTATTTCAGATTGTGAATCAACTGCTGAGCTGCCGTTCCCCGCTGAAAATAAAATAGTGTTTTGACGTATTCATAGTTGACACGGCCGTAAAATGTAGTGGCAAAAGCAGAAGCTTGAAGTTCCTCAGGATAAACAGCTAATCGGTGTAAACAATAAGTGCACACCACCTCTTCCGCATCGATAAGTTGCGTATCACAGCCAGCACAAATCCTTGGAAATAAGAAGTTTACAAATTTATTTATCATGTATAAATTTACCTATTTTAAATTTAAAGCAGATCTTTTTCTTAAATACAGTACTTAAAACCAAATAATTACGACTTATTAAAATCAAAAAGCCACCCGAAAACGGATGGCTTTTATCAATTATAAATTAATATTTTATTTTTATTTCTTCAGAACTCTAAAAGTTTTTACATGACCATTCAAAGAAACTTTCATCAGGTAAACACCAGATTGAAGTGACTCAGTCTCCAACTGTGTTTGCAGCTTATTTGGAGAAGAAATCATTACACTTTGACCAAGCATATTATAAAGCTTTACACTTTCTATTTGTGTTCCCGCTTGTAAAATCAATTGCGCATTGACTGGGTTAGGATAGAATTTGAAGTTTTCAAAAACTTGATTTTCAATTGAAAGAGTCCCAGTTGTGAAAGATTTTGGCTCGGCGAATTCACTTTGCTCATCTTCACTACAAATCGCTCGAACATATACGTCATAAGTTGTTTCAGACTCTAAATCAGTTAAGACTTCACTATATGTATCAGCATCACTAATAAGACTTGTGCCTTCTGTTTCTGGATTAAAACCTTCAAGGCCGTAAATCAGTTCCCACTCAGTCGCAGTTCCATTTTCTACCCAGTTTACTTCAGCTGAATCAGATGTAATCTCAGAAAATGTGATCTCTGAAGGCGCAGCACAAGTATTACTTTCGACCACTGAAATGTCATCTATCGTCAAGTAATAAGGGATATAAGTAACAGAGCCTTTGATACCGATATAATAAACACCATCTTCATCTGGCGTAAAACTTCCTGTCACCATTTGATAATCTCCATTCGTTATATTAAACGGAGCAATGATCTCGTCTGTCATTGCTGAGGCATTATTTTCTAAACCATAACTAGCACTAATGCTCGCACCTTCAGTTTTATCTTGGCGTGCATACAATGTCAGATCATAACTTACACCTTCTGTTAGCTCTAAAGCATAAAAAATCCAATCATTATTGTTGTATGACAAGTAAGCGTTCCAGTCACCTGTTCTTGGTTCTCTGTTATTATCAATACTTCCATTATTTGTTTTCCATTCTGTTTCTCCAGATTGACTTGACCAACATCCAGCAATATTTTCTTCATCGACATATCCATTTTCAAAACCCTCGAAGAATGGAACTGAGCTGGCTTCACAAAATGTAAAAAAACTTTCAGGACCTATTAAGCTGCTTTCGCCTGCTCCCACACATTGAGACTTTACATAAAATTCATAATCCGTATCAGGATCAAGATCAGTCAATGTTGTATTTGGTGTATCAGTCACTGATGCTGACATTCCTTCCGTTTCTGGATTAAAACCGACTGGCCCATAAACAACTTCCCAATTGGTTTCATCAGCACCTGCTGTCCAACTCAAATCTGATGTTGTCATTGACATACCATCAACAACTAAATCTGAAGGCTCAGTGCAGCTAGGCGTAAACTCCCAAGTGATATCATCTAAATATACGGCATAATAATCGGCATAGTAGGTCACTTTAAAAGCGATATAATTATCAGTAGAGCTTTCATCAAAATTCACTTTGTATTGATCAAAAACAGATGTAATACTAAGCATTTCTACTGCTGTAAATGTCGATGCATCTGCAGGATCCGTAATTGTTCCAACCTCTAAATCAAGATTACCTGTATCTGTTCCCTGAAAATAAAAGGTTAAACGGTGATCAGCATCCGATAAATTAGATAATATTCACCATTGGTAATATCGCCATTATAAATCTCGAAAACACGATCACCTGAAACAGCATTTGATATCTCGAGAACGCTGACATCAGCGTTTTCACTTGGTGAGTTTGTTTTTAAAATTTGAAAGCAATCAGGTATTTCTTCCGCTTCTGTCGACTCAAAGTCTTCAAAAAATTCTGACTGTGGACTACAGTCCCCAAAGTCATTGGAGACATTGGTATTTTCAGTTGTTTGCGCTGTTCCCAACCAGCTTGAAAAGATGAGCATTGCGCCCAAAATTAGTGTAATTTTTTTCATTTTTAAGTTTATTTTTAGAATATTCACGCAATATATTTAAAAATAAAACACTTGCGTATAAAACTAA
>JAKDUG010000119.1 GCA_030457805.1 Psychroflexus sp. | reverse complement strand
GTAAAAATTAATCATATAAATTATTAAAATAGGCTCTAATCAGCTCTTGATATTTGTCTTGCAAAGGTAATTGTTGTCGATTTAATATGTCAGTACTCTGAAAATATTCTTTAGATTTTTTTCTCCAAGCTTCTGCTTGCTTATCGTACTTTTTTGTGTTTGTTTCGGCTTCGCGTCTGTCATCTTGTGCTTGTTGATTCGCTGCTTTTTTGAGCTTAAGTAATTGGTGTTTGACATCTTCCATTTGCTTTAAAAGTTTGTTGGTATAGCCATTCATTAAAAGCTCATTTTCTATTTCATCCAAACTCTTTTGAAGTTCTTGGCTATTGTCTTCTAGACCCAAGCGTTCAATTCTATTTTCTAATTCCTGTCTCAATTCTTGTTGTTTTTTGAAAATTTCATAGATTTCTGAACTCATTTGTTCTGAATCTCCTTGTTCTTTTCCATTTTCATTTTCTCCTTCATTCCCCTCTTTTTTGCTAGATTGGCCTTCTTTTCCATCTGTGCCTTCACCTTCTCCGCTTTGTTCTCCGTTCTTTTTTTGTCCCTCTTTCTGACCTTTCTTTTGGCCTTCTTCCATCTCCTTTTGAAGCTCCTCGTGTGACTTAATGATGTCTGATAATTGATCACCTTCACCTTCTCCTTGTTGTGGTTTTCCTTCACCAGAACTTGAGCTCGACATTTGTTCTTGCATCTGATCCAAAGCTTGTGCCAGCATGTTTGCTAAGCTATTGGCATCTTTCATGACGTACTGCTGATTGGCAGTTCCTCTGCGAACTTTATTGTCTGCCAGGCGTTCAAGTGCTTTGTCTGTGTTGAAATTGATATCTTCGATTTTATTATTGACGGACTCTGTAATCATCATGTTTCGTTGAGATAATGCAAATAAACTATCGTCGATATGTTTGAAATTTTCACGTAATTCTGATTGGCGGCGCAAGTATTTTGCAAAGTAAGGATTTGAGTTTTCGATGTCTTTAAATCGTGACATTAAGTCTTCTTGCTGAAGAGAAAAAATAATGAGGTTGTTTAAAATCTGTCTCAGCATTTTAGCATCTTCAGCTTCTTGTTCCATTTGCATGCTGCTCATCATCTGCTGCATTTTCTGAGCCATTTCTTGCATTTTTTCAGCTGCTTTTTTTTGCTTTTGTGAAGCCTTTTGTTTCTCTTTTTTAGATTTTTCTTTTTGATCTGATTCTTTTGAAGCTTCAGATTTTGTCAATTCTTCCTCTGCTTCCTTTTGCTTTTCTTCAACTTCTTCTTCTAATTCAGAATCTTGTCCTAACGCCATCGGTGATTTTAAATCTTCATTTTGTTTCTCTAGCTTATCGAGATCTTCTTTGAAGTCATCAAATTCTTTAGAGAGTTCCTTCTGTTTTTCACTGTTATTCTGAAGAGAGTCTGAAAGTTTCTCCTGTTTTTCAGACATCTTTTGTAGCTTTTCAGCCAGCTGTTTTTGCTTTTCTTCAACATAAAATCGTTTTGTCAGCTCCAAGAGTTGCTCTAAATTTTTCTCTTGCTTTTGCTTTGACTGATCCAGCTTTTCCAGTTTTTTGTCCAGGTCTTCTGTTCTAATTTGATCTTTTAGCTTGTCGAGCTCTTCCAGCATTTTTTGGTTCTTCTCGATCTGTTCTTCATTACTATCTAAACGGTCTTTGAGTTTTTCTTTCTGATCGGACTCCTTTTCTAACTTCTTGAGATCATCTTTTAGCTTCTCACTGAATTTTTTCATCTGTGATTGCTGTTGACGCTGTATAAATTGTTTAATTTTTTCTTTGTCGTTGTAATTCAGTTGCTTTTTTTCTTTGTTTAATTGTTGTAATTCCTCAAGCGTTTTCTGTTCATTTTTAGCGTCTTTTAAGGACTTATTGATCTCTGAAAATGATTCTTTTTGCCGCTCTAAATTTTCTTCTTCTGCTTCGTCTGTTGTCAATTTTCTGAACTGAAAACTTTCTGAACGCCGCGATTTTGATCCATTCACGCCATCGTTATCATAGACTTTAAAGTAATATGTATAAGCGTGACCTTCTTTGAGATTGATATCTGAATTTGGAAAGGCGTAAGTGAAATCAGCAAATGTATTTTTAGACACGTTGATAGATTGCTGCCTTACAGAATCAGTCTCTATATCTCGGTAAACTAATTCCAATCTTTTAATGCCGTAATCATCACGCAATTGACCATAGAAGTAGGATTGTTTTTCATCAATACTGTCCTTCTTCTCTTCCACTTTGATTTGTGGATATTCATCTATAATGATGTTGATTTTATAAGCCAAACGCTCGTGATCTTTAAATAATTCGTTGGAAGTTGTGATGGCGTATTCAAAATCTTGACGCGCTATTTTTTGATGATCAAAAACAGATTGATGCTGAACAAAAGCAATGGTACTATCTTGGTATTTAAAACGCACTTGATCTGTAAAATTTGTTTTGACTTCCCATTTTATTTTTGTGCCTTCAGGTAATTGTGCATGTCCTGTGCCAGTTTGTTTTTCTGGCGCCCGGTTAAGGTATTTTGGAAATTCAAATGACATATCAAAACTCGTCATCTTTGGAGTTTGTAATATATCAATTTGATAATTTCGCGTTTTTACTGCATTTGCTTCCAAGTGAAAATTCGTCATCTGGTTGACTGAATTAAGAACAAATTCAAACCTATTGGACGTTTTTTTATTCAGTTGGAAAGCCTTTCCATTGATGTGAATAAACATTTTCTCAGGGATACTTTTGCCATGTGTTTCTACTTTCAAATTAAAATCTTCTCCGGCAATCACCTCTAAATCATCATTTAAAATCTCAATTTGAAAAGCAGCTGGAGGTGTATAAGTTTCGTTATAGTTGAGAATACGCGTGTAGCTTTCTGAAAAAGCTTGGCCTTGTCCCGAAATCCAGATTGCTCCAAAGAGCAATAAAGGAATGATAGCAAATTTGACATATTTTAAATTGGTTTTAAAATCAACAGCTAATTGAAACTGAATTGGTTTTAACTCTCTTGACTTCTGCTCTATACTTGCTGCAATAAAAGCATTTGACACCTTTTGATCCTTTAGCTGAAGGATGTTTGTCAGTTTATCATTGACTTCTCCAAAGTGCTTCCCGATGATTTCAGAAGCGCTGGCATAATCAATTCCTTTTGAAATTTTCAATCGCTTTAAGAGTGGAACAATAAGTAATGGGATGCTGATGCCGACTAAAATAGAAAGTGCACACCAAAATAAAATTAACCTAAATGTTGGTCCCGACCATAAAAAATATTCTAATGCAAGCAGAATAAGTACAAAAAGAAGACCTATCGCCAAAAATAAGATACAGCCACGCAGCAATTGATTCAAATAATATTTTTTGATAAATTGCTCTAATTTTTCCTCTATAAGATTGTAATTCTGCATTTTATGGCTTGAATTGCGAATGTATAAATTCAATTTTTACTGCTTGTCAAAGCGTTTTAAATTTAACAGAACAGGATTCCGCATGATTTTATAAAAATATCAATAAATATTGAACTAAACAGCCAAAGAATAGCCTGCGATGATTTAAAAGCATTGCATAAATCTTATCTTTGTCCAAAATTTAGCATCATGTCAAAATCAGTACGCGTCAGATTTGCGCCGAGCCCAACTGGGCCTTTGCACATCGGAGGTTTAAGAACAGCTTTGTATAATTACTTATATGCAAAAAAGCATCAAGGTACATTTGTTTTACGCATTGAAGATACAGATCAAAATCGGTTTGTAGAAGGTGCTGAAGATTATATTGTTGAAAGTTTAAATTGGAGTGGCATTCCTTATGATGAAGGCCCTGGAAAAGAAGGCGACTTCGGTCCTTATAAACAGAGTTTACGCAAAGATATTTATAAAAAATATGTTGGTGAACTGTTGGAGAAAGGCAATGCTTATTACGCTTTTGATTCGACAGAAAGCTTGCAGGAAATGAGAGAGGAAGCAGAATCAAGAGGTGAGAAATTTGCTTATGGGCCTCAAAACCGTCTGAGTTTAGACAACGCCTTAAAATTATCATCTGAAGAAGTGCAGAAACGTATAGATTCTGGTGAGACTTACGTGATTCGTTTTAAAACTTTACCCGCGCAGAAATTGTTCCTAAAGGATGAAATTCGCGGACACATAGAAGTGGATACCTCTGTATTAGATGATAAAATTCTCTTTAAGGCTGATGGTTTACCAACCTACCATATGGCCAATATTATTGATGACCATTTGATGGAAATTACCCATGTTATTCGCGGTGAAGAATGGTTGCCTTCTCTCCCATTACATGTTGCTTTATATGAGGCTTTTGGCTGGGATGCTCCTAAATTTGCACATTTACCACTTATTTTAAAACCAAATGGGAAAGGAAAGCTAAGTAAACGCGATGGTGATAAACTCGGTATTCCTGTCTTTCCTTTAGAGTGGACAGATCCAAAAACCGGAACTCAGGCAATGGGCTATCGCGAAGGCGGTTATTTGCCTGAAACGCTGATCAACACTTTGGCTCTTTTAGGTTGGAATGACGCCACTGATAAGGAGTTTTATGAAATTGATGAACTCATTCATCGCTTTGAGCTCAAACGCGTCCACAAATCAGGAGCTAAATTTGATCCAGAAAAACTCAAATGGTTTCAACAACATTATTTACAACAAGCAGATCTTGATGGATTGGTCGCTGAATTTGAAGAGATTTTAAAAGAAAAAGAAATTCAAACTCAAACGTCTTATACTAAGGAAGTGGTGCGCACAATCCGTGAGCGTGCTGTTTTCGTTTCAGATTTTTGGGATTTATCTTTCTTTTATTTTGCTTCCCCACAAGAATTCGATAAGAAATCTGCTAAAAAAGCTTGGAAAAGTACAACTTCTGATTTAATGTCTGAGTTTGTTGATTTCCTATCGACACTCAACGATTTTTCAGAAGAGAATTTAGAAAAAGAAGTCAAAAACTGGATTAGCTCTCGTGATTTAGGTTTCGGAAAGGTCATGCAACCCTTACGTTTATCACTTGTTGGCGCCATGCAAGGTCCAAGTGTTTTTCATATTGCAGCGTCTATTGGTCAAGAAACGACCCTAAAGCGTATTCATAAAGCAATTCATCACTTTTCTGAATAATCTTGACTTTGTCTCATCACTTCTTCTTTTTTGTCTTAATTTAGGGCATAAATAAAGAAGTCATGGGACAAATTATCACAGTTGCATTTATCATTTTTGTTGTATTTATCATCTTATCTGGGATATTTACAGTCAAACAGCAAACCTCTGCTGTTGTTGAGCGATTTGGTCGCTATCGCAGCATTCGAAACTCTGGTTTACAATTCAAAATTCCTATTATTGATCGGATCGCTGGACGCATGAATCTAAAAATCCAGCAATTAGATGTGATAGTTGAGACAAAAACAAAAGATGATGTTTTTGTTCATATCAAGGTTTCAGTTCAATATCAAGTGATGGCTTCAAATGTTTATGATGCATTTTATAAACTCGAAAGTCCTGGGGCTCAAATTACTTCTTATGTTTTTGATGTTGTTCGTGCTGAAGTGCCTAAGATGAAGCTTGATAGTGTCTTCGAAAGAAAAGATGATGTTGCCAATGCAGTGAAGTCTGAATTGAATGATGCCATGCTGGATTATGGTTATGATATCATCAAAACCCTGGTGACAGATATTGATCCTGATGAAAAGGTGAAAGAATCAATGAACCGTATTAACGCGTCAGAGCGTGAAAAGGTAGCTGCTGGATACGAAGCTGAAGCAGATCGAATTAGAATCGTAGCGAAGGCTCGTGCTGAGGCTGAAAGCAAGCGTTTACAAGGGCAAGGAATCGCTGATCAAAGACGCGAAATTGCACGCGGATTAGAAGAGAGTGTTGATGTTTTGAATAATGTGGGTATCAACTCTCAAGAAGCTTCTGCATTGATTGTTGTAACGCAGCATTATGATACTTTACAATCGATTGGTGAGAAAAACAATTCGAATTTAATCTTGATGCCAAATTCGCCAGAAGCGGGAAGTGAAATGCTCAATCAAATGATTACTTCATTTAGAGCCTCAAGTCAAATTGGGGAGGAAATGAAGCGTCAAAATAAAGAACAAAAAGCTTTAGATACAAAAAATAAGGAATCTTAAGATAGTACTATCTTAAGATTCCTAGTTTGTATAAAAGTTTTGAACCTGCTTTTCTGTAGACATATTTTTGACCTAAGATTGCCATAAGTTCAGATAATAAATTCGAAAAACTTAAGCCTTGCTTGAGATAAGTCAAATTGAGATTGGCTTTATGTCTATGTATATTAGCTTCGAGTTTTTTGATTTTAAGATCTCGATCAATTTCGTCAAAGGATGTATAGTGCTTCATGATTTGGACTTTTACTTCTTATTTATCTACTGAATTATCGGCGGTTGATGGTCCTTCAATATCAATATCTTCATGACTATTCATTAATCGACTCATGTAGCCTAAAACGACTTTATCAATAAACTTTTGACCAAATATTAAAGCAATAATTAAAAATATAAGATAGATACCTCCAACAATAAAGAAACCATTAGCAGTGCTATCAAGCTCTCTACCGATGAGAAAAGCTAGCCCTATGGATAGAAACAAAAGCAAAAGCAAAATGATACCCCCCAGTATAAACAT
>JAKDUG010000118.1 GCA_030457805.1 Psychroflexus sp. | reverse complement strand
TTTCACCCAAGAGCGTAAATATTTTATAAAATATATTTGAAATTCATAAAAATTAATATATTCAACCAAACCTAAATTAATTTATGGAGATTCCTTTACTTAAGGAAATTGTAGTTGTACTCGGCATTTCAATTTTCATTATACTCGGTTTTCAAAAGCTAAAATTACCTTCTATTCTCGGGTTTTTATTGGCGGGAATCATAGTTGGCCCTAGCGCATTTAACCTGTTGAGTTCTTATGATGAAGTTGAATTGCTGTCTGAGATCGGGATTATTTTTCTGCTTTTTATTATCGGTATTGAGCTGTCTTTTAGTGGATTGATGAAAATCCGACGAACCGTCTTTTTAGGCGGAGGCGTCCAGGTGATCGGAACAATCTTACTCACGAGTTTGGTGGTTTATGCATTTGGAATTGATTATAACTCTGCTATTTTTGTTGGTTTTTTAATTGCCTTGAGCTCCACAGCTATTGTTCTTAAGATGCTACAAGAACGTGGCGAAATCAAGCAAGCTCACGGCCGCTTGGCTTTAGGTGTTTTGATTTTTCAAGATATTATAGTCGTTCCGATGATGCTATTGACGCCGATTTTGGCTGGGAAATCAGAAAATGTCAGCATGACGATTATCATTTTAATCGCCAAATTGATTGGGCTTGGTGTTGTGGTTTGGGTGCTTCAAAAATATATTGTGCCACAAGTTTTCAAAATGGTTGTCAAAACCAAAAACCGCGAACTCTTTATTCTCACCACAATTGTCTTTTGTTTTGCAATTGCTTGGATGACATCAGCCGTTGGCTTATCGCTTGCTTTGGGGGCTTTCTTTGCCGGGCTTATTATTTCAGAATCAGAATACAGTCATCAGGCCACAGCAAATGTATTGCCGTTTAGAGAAATCTTTATCAGTTTCTTTTTTATATCCGTCGGTTCACTTCTAGATTTAAGTTTCTTTGCTGAAAATGTGCTTTATATTTTAGCCTTTGTTTTGATTGTTTTAGTCGTCAAAATGATTATTATTTTTGTGACTTCTGCTGTTTTGAAGCTAAATGTCAAGACAGCAATGCTGACGGCTTTGGCACTCTTTCAAGTTGGTGAATTTTCTCTTTTACTATCAACAGTTGGTGTTCAGAATGATTTATTGACACATGATATGTATCAATACTTTTTAGCTGTGTCGATTATGACAATGGCGTTGACACCTTTCTTTATACAAAAATCAGAAGCTCTGACGGCTTACTTTTTAAAAGTGCCTTTACCAAAACGAGTGCGTAACAGAATCAAGGCGCAAAAGATAGCATTGAGTTCAAAAGAAGAGGATTTAGAGGAGGATTGGGATGATCATGTTGTGATTATCGGTTATGGTATCAACGGGAAAAACATTGCCCGCGTGGCCAGAAAGATCGGAATTCCATATGTGATTGTTGAAATCGATTACGATGAAATTCAGGAAGCCAAACGCAGAAATCATCCTGTTATTTTTGGAGATGCCTCTGAGCCAGAAATTTTGAAATACGTTAAAATTCAAAAGGCGAGAACAGCAGTTATTGCTATATCTGATCCAAATGCAACCAAAAAAATCATTTCTGCCATTCGTTCTTTTTCACAAACGGTACACACCATTGTTCGAACGCGCTATGTCAAAGAAATTGAAGAAAACATGAAGTTGGGTGCTGATGAGGTTATTCCTGAAGAGTTTGAAACATCGATTGAGATTTTTACACGTGTTTTAAAACAATACATGGTCACGCATGACGAGATTAATAAGATTGTGTCCAATATTAGATCTTCAGATTATGAGATGCTGACCAACGTGAAACCTTTTTCTTCAAAGGGAGCTTTTGAGCAGCTCAATATCCCGAATAAAGAAGTTGCTTCGCTTCACATTCAGCACAAGGATAATGACATTGTTGGCAAAACTTTGATCGAATCTGAGTTGTCACAAAAATATAATTTAGTTGTTTTGGGTATCAAACGCAACCGGAAATATATTTCTGAAATTAAACCGACAACAAAAATAAAAGTTGATGATATCATCTATATATTTGGGGCGCCAACGGATATTAATGCTTTGAATAAAGTTGTCAAAATATAATCACTCTCTAATTTAAAAAAATATATTATGCATAAAAAAATTGCTGTACTGATGCTTTCAAGTTTCGTTTTTGTGGCTTGTGGGGTCAAACCAAACTCATCAAAGGCTGTTGACGTTTCCATAGATCTGACAGCTGTTGATCACGATATGCTGACTGTGGTTCACGATCCTGGAAAAATCAAGAAGGAAAGCATAAAGTTTTTTATTCCTAAAACCGTCCCAGGGACTTATGAGCTCAATGACTACGGGCAATTTGTTCAAGAAATGACTGCTTATGATTACGATGGGAATACAATGGCAGTTGTTCAAGAAGATGAAAATACGTGGACAATTAACAATGCAAAGAACCTTGATAAAGTCTCTTATAAAGTGAATGATACCTATGATGAAAATGATGAGGGTGGTGTTTTCTCGCCAGCCGGAACTAACATAGAGGAAGGTGAAAATTATATGCTGAATTTACATGGATTTGTCGGTTATTTTGAAGGGCTTCAAGAAATGACACACCAATTAAAAATCACAAGACCAATTGATATGGATGGCGCATCTTCATTACAAGTTGCAAGTCGTGATACCATTGCTCAAAAAGTGACTGATGCTTATGTAACTTCTCGTTATTTTGGGTTGATTGACAATCCGATGATGTATGGTAATTTAGATAAGACAACTTTTGACATTCAAGGAATGCAAGTTGAATTTAGCGTTTACTCGCCAAATTCTGTTTATACCGCGGAAGACTTAAAACCAGGTTTAGAAAAAATGGTGCAGGCTCAAAAATCTTTTTTAGGACAGATTGACAACACCCCATTGTATTCAATTATTTTGTATTTATCCGATATGGATAAAACAGATGCGAGAGGTTTTGGCGCTCTTGAACACCATACATCAACGACAGTTGTTTTGCCAGAAACGATGCCGTTAAGTGAGCTAGAAGAGACGATGACAGATGTTGTCTCGCATGAGTTTTTTCATATTATCACACCCTTAAACTTGCAGTCGGAAGAAGTGCATTTTTTTGACTACAACACCCCGAAGATGTCTCAGCATTTGTGGCTTTATGAAGGTGTGACTGAATATTTTGCCAATTTATTTCAAGTGAATCAAGGTTTGATCAGCGAACAAGAGTTTTATGAGCGCATGACTGAGAAAATTCAAACCTCAAAAGGATTTAATGATGAACTTGCTTTTACAGAATTGAGTACACATATTTTGACCGATGATTATAAAGAACAGTATTACAATGTTTATCTAAAAGGAGCTTTAATCGGGATGACTTTAGATATTAAGTTGCGAGAGCTGAGTGATGGTGATCAAGGGATTTTGAAAACTTTAAAAACCTTAATTGACAAATATGGAAAAGATAAGCCTTTCAAAGATGAAAAGTTGATTGCTGAAATCGTCAAAGTCACTTATCCTGAAATTCAGGATTATTTTGACGCTTATGTCACAAGCACAACACCGATTCCTTACGGTGAGTTTTTTGATAAAGTTGGTTTAGCTTATGTTAAAAAAGAAAAGAAAACTGGCTTTTTTATGGATGGACAAACTCCGTTTATTGATGTCAACACAAAGGATAACACCCTTTTCTTTAGAAAAGCTTATCCTTTAAATTCAACTTTGAAAGCTATAGGTGTGAAGCCTGGCGATGTGCTTAAAAGTGTAAATGGAAAAGATTATGCTTTGCATAATGTCCGTGCATTAATAAATGCATCTTTTCGTTGGAAAAAAGGAGATGATTTAACAATGCTTGTAGAAAGAGATGGAGAAGAAATAGAACTCTCAGGAGAAATCACCCAGCCGACAATGGCAACTTATGAGCTTGAAGAGAAAAGCATATCAGAAGATTCAGAGGCTTATCAATTGCGAGAAGCATGGTTGAAGTCTTAAAAGACTATAGATATGAAATCAAGAAATAAACTTTTTCAGTTGAATGGCGCATGAATAAAAGACTAAAAAGCTACTTTTTAAAAAAAACCTTAACGACAAATTTGAAGTCTCAAAAGTCGGAAAAGGAAGTTGATCGTGTTGCGATTTTGTACAATAAAAAAGATTATACAAAGCAGCAGCTCACCACTTGTTTTCGGCAGAGCTTTCCTGATTTTAAAAATCTCAAGCTTGATTTGATCACTTTTGTTCCTCAAAAGCAGGAGGACGCTGATGAAGAGATTTATGTGTTTTCAAAAAAAG
This sequence comes from Psychroflexus sp., assembly GCA_030457805.1. Lineage (GTDB taxonomy): Bacteria > Bacteroidota > Bacteroidia > Flavobacteriales > Flavobacteriaceae > Psychroflexus. Next base: position 2,401 of record JAKDUG010000118.1, on the reverse strand, counting down.
ATTTTAATTTTTTTTCGAAATTAAAAACAGAAGAATTGAAAAGCTTAAAAGGCAGAACTTATCAGTTAATTTTTAATCTTTTCCATGAAGAATCTGTTTATTTGCAACTGATGAATTCTTATTTGAAAGCAGGCTTTCAGATTGGGGTTTCAGATTTAGAACAAAATCAAATGATACTTAGGACGCCATCAAATCAACCTAAAGCGTTTTTTGATGAAGCCGCAAAATATTTAAAACATATTACTTATGAATCGCACACAATTTAAAGGAACTGGTGTTGCGCTTGTGACGCCATTTACCACAGAAAAGGAAGTTGATGTCAAAGCTTTAGCACGTCTGGTTAATTTTCAGATTGACAACGGGATTGATTATATTGTTGTTTTAGGAACAACGGCCGAAAGTGCAACTTTATCTGCAGCAGAGAAAGAACTGGTTAAAAAGACAATTCGCGAAGCAAATGATGGCAGGTTGCCATTGGTATTGGGCTTAGGGTCAAACAATACGGCAGACTTAATCCAGACTTATCAAAAAGAAAATTTTGAAGGTTTTGATGCCATTCTTTCTGTTTCGCCATTTTATAACAAACCGACACAAGAAGGAATTTATCAACATTTCAGCAATTTGGCAAAGGTGTCAGAATTGCCAATTATCATCTACAATGTTCCTGGACGAACAGGATCGAATATGAGTTCAGCAACGGTCGTGCGTTTGGCGCAAGATTTTGAAAATATCATTGGTATAAAAGAAGCAGCCGGAGATTTGGCGCAGGCGATGACATTAATACGAGATACACCGAAAGATTTCCTCGTCATTTCTGGTGAGGATATGATCACGCTTCCGATGGTTTTAGCAGGCGGTGCGGGTGTTATTTCAGTGATGGCAGAAGGTTTTCCAAAAGAATTTTCGCAGATGCTCAAGTTCGGTTTTGAGAGACAAGTCGATGAGGCTTTTGCGATACAATATCAGTTGATGGCAGGAATGGACTTGATTTTTGAAGAAGGAAACCCTGCGGGAATCAAAGCTGTTTTTCAAGCAAAATCACTTTGTGAGCCAGATGTGCGCTTGCCATTAGTCGAAGCCACACCGGCTTTAAAAACGAAATTGACAGATTTTATAAAGACTTTAAAATAAGCTGAAAAATATTGCGTTTTTTTAATAAGATTATAATCAGTAATTTTGCAAAATATTTAATCCCTATGAGGCACATCACAGTTTTATTATTGACGGTCGTTTTTTTGAGTTCATGCAGCGAGTATCAGAAAGTACTCAAATCTGAAGCTATTGGACCAAAATATGAAACGGCAAAAAAATTATATGAAAAAGGCGTAGAAACTGGAAAGTCACGGTATTTAAATAAAGCCACGCGTTTGTTTGATCAAATAATTTCTGAATATCGCGGTAAGCCTCAAGGTGAAACGGTGTCGTATATGAATGCCAATGCATATTACCTCAATGGTGATTACTTTACATCTGCGCATTTATTCGAGCGTTTTTCACAATCTTATCCGACAAGTGATAAGGCTGAAGATGCCTTGTTTAAATCTGCAAAGAGTTTTTACGAAGTCTCGCCAGTATATACTTTAGATCAGTCGAAATCGCGTAAAGCTTTATCGAAATTACAAATCTATATTGATACTTATACTGAAGGTGAGTTTTTTGAAGAGTCCAATGCACTTGTTTCTGAATTACAACAAAAGATTGACCGAAAGTATTATGAAGTTGCTAAGCAATATCATCATACAGAGCGCTATAAAGCAGCTATAGAATCTTTAGATAATTACATTCTTGATTATCCAGGGACGAAGTACAAAGAAAAGGCTTACTTTTATAAGTTTGAATCTGCTTACTTGTTAGCCATAAACAGTTTGCGTATTTTGGTAGAAGAACGATTAGAGGAAGCGAAAAATTACGGAGAAGATTACTTGCGCTATTATCCTGAAGGAGAATTAGCAGAAGAGGCACAAACTTATTTTGACGATATCAATAAAAGATTAAAAGAGAAAGCATATGAAAACTAATATTAAAGATTCAAAGGCACCAACAAGTACTGTGACGATCGATAAAAACAAAATCGATGCGCCAACCGGTAATATTTACGAAGCAATTTCGATCATCGCTAAGCGTTCAGGTCAGATTAATACTGAAATGAAAAAAGAATTGCTTGAAAAACTTGATGAGTTTGCAACCTACAACGAAAGTTTAGAAGAAATTTTTGAGAACAAGGAGCAAATTGAAGTGTCTAAATTCTATGAAAGATTACCTAAACCACATGCTATAGCTCTAGAAGAGTGGTTAGAAGACAAGATTTATTACCGCAATACAAAAGAAAACGAAGAAGCATAATGCATATTTTGAGCGGCAAGAAAATATTAGTCGGCATCACAGCTGGTATTGCCGCTTA
>JAKDUG010000117.1 GCA_030457805.1 Psychroflexus sp. | reverse complement strand
TTTTATTTTAGCATTTATGAAATATATCAGACTTTTATTACTTCCTTTTTCTGCTTTATATAGTCTTATGATCAGGTTGAGACACTTTTGTTACGATCGTCAAATTTTAAGTTCACGTGAATTTGATTTTCCTGTGATTTGTGTTGGAAATTTAAGTCTTGGTGGAACTGGGAAATCACCGATGATTGAATTCTTGTTGCGGCATTTAGAATCCGACTTTCAAATGGCAACTTTGAGTCGGGGCTACAAAAGAAAAACAACTGGTTTCGTAGAGCTTCAGTCTGAAAGTACAGCCGCCGATGTGGGGGATGAGCCTTTGCAATTTAAAACAAATTTCCCTCAACAAATTATTGCTGTTGATGAAGACCGTGTGCACGGAGTCGAACGTTTGCGCGAATTGCATCCGCACCTAAAGGGTGTTTTTCTCGATGATTCTTTTCAACATCGAAAGATCAAAGCTGGATTGAATATCCTTTTGACAACTTTTGATGCTTTGTATGTAGATGATTTTTTATTGCCAGCAGGCAATCTCCGGGATTCAACCGCTGCTGCCAATCGTGCTGATCTTGTGATTGTGACGAAATGTCCTTCGGAATTATCAGAGGAACACAGAATAAAAGTTAGAAAAAAGCTACGCTTAAAGCAAGATCAACAGCTCTTCTTCTCACAAATAAGTTATGATCAAAATATTTATTCTATAGAAACGCAAATGAGTTTAGCTGAATTGGATGATTTTGTTTTGGTGACAGGGATTGCGAAACCTAAATCCTTGGTGAATTATTTAAAGCAACTTGGGAAAAAATTTCAACATGAGAATTTTTCAGATCACCATCATTTCTCAGAGAAGGAAATTCAAGATTTAAAATCGAGTGGTAAAAAAATTCTAAGCACAACAAAAGATTTTATGCGATTGAAGCCTTATTTTCAAGATGCAGAAATTTTCCATTTGCCAATTACTTCAGATTTTTATGGAAAAGAAAAGCAGGTTTTAAAACCTATTTATGATTTTATGCATTCATTTTCAACATCAAATCAATAAGTCTGCTGCTGTAGCCTCTTTCGTTGTCATACCAGCCAATAAGCTTGATCAAGTCGCCATCGATAACTGATGTCATGCCAGCATCAAAAGTACATGAATATGGACTTCCAATAATATCGACAGACACAATTGGATCTTCGGTGTATTTCAAAATACCTTTGAGTTCGTTATCTGAAGCATTTTTAAAGAGTTGATTGATCTCTTCAATACTTGTTTTGGTTTTGATGTTTAGCGTCATATCAGTGAGCGAACCGTTCGGGACAGGCACACGAATTCCGCAACCGCCAATAACATCACTGAGTTCTGGGAATATTTTTGTCAAAGCTTTTGCGGCGCCAGTTGTAGTTGGAATGATCGATTGAGTGGCAGCCCGCGCACGACGCAAATCACGATGTGGTTTGTCATGCAGACTCTGGTCGGCAGTGAACGAATGAACTGTTGAAATATAAGCGTGTTTGACTCCTAAATGCTGATGAATAACTTGCAGCATCGGCGCTGCATTATTTGTGGTGCAAGATGCATTTGAAAGAATGCGGTCATCTTTTTCGATCAAGTGATCATTGACGCCTAGTACAATCATTTTGACAGAATCATCTGAGGATGGGACAGTCAGTAAAACTTTTTTAGCACCAGCAGAAAGATGTTGCGCGAGCTCTCTTTCTATTTTATATTGACCTGTTGCTTCTACTACAATATCGATGTCGAGCTCACGCCAATCCAAATCAGCTAAATCTGTTGTGTTGGTGAGAAGAATCTTTTTGTCATCCACAAAAATGGTATTATTTTCACTGTAAATTTCCTTGTCAAAAACACCGTGAATGCTATCGTATTTTAAAAGATGTGCTAAAGTTTTGGCATCGGCTAAATCATTGATAGCAATAATGTCAAAGTCTGGATGATCAAAAGCTAGGCGGAAGACACTACGTCCAATTCTACCAAATCCATTAATCGCTATTCTGATTTTTTCAGCCATTTATTTGAGATGTTTTTGTGCTTTGTATGAAGATCTGACAAGTGCAGAACTTTCAACGTGGCGGAAACCTAATTCTTTACCAATCCTTTCGTATTTTTTAAATTGATCAGGAGTTATAAATGTTTGAACCGGTAAGTGTTGTTTACTGGGTTGCAAATATTGCCCAATAGTGACAACATCTACATTCACTGAACGCAGATCTTTTAAAGTCTGTATGACTTCTTCCTCTTTTTCACCTAAACCCAGCATAATACCTGATTTGGTTCTTTTGATGCCTTGCGCTTTTAAATAGCGCAAAACCTCTAAACTTTTATCGTATTTGGCTTGAATTCGGACTTCACGCGTCAAGCGTTTGACTGTCTCCATGTTGTGTGAAACGACCTCTGGTGCTACTTCAATAATGCGATCGATGTTTCTGGTGTTTCCTTGGAAATCTGGAATCAAAGTTTCAAGTGTTGTCTCCGGATTCATACGTCTGATGGCCTTGACAGTTTCAGCCCAAATGATGGATCCCATATCTTTAAGATCATCACGGTCTACAGAAGTGACAACGGCGTGTTTGACGCTCATCAGTTTGATAGAACGCGCCACTTTCTCAGGCTCATCCCATTCCACATCTTCAGGTCTGCCTGTTTTGACGCCGCAAAAACCGCAAGAGCGTGTACAGATATTACCGAGAATCATAAAAGTTGCTGTGCCTTCACTCCAACACTCTCCCATGTTAGGGCAGCTTCCTGAGGTACAAATCGTATGTAAATCATACTTGTCAACAAGATTTCTGAGGTCTCTATATTTTTTACCAGTTGGTAATTTTACACGAAGCCATTTTGGCTTTGCTTTGGTTTGCTTGGTATCCTTTTTGGGCTTTTCAATCACAGTTTCCATGAAGGGAGGTTTTTTTACAAATGTATAAAAATAGTCTTAGCTAAATTAAGTTGTAGTTTGACTTTTTAAGGATTCTAAAAGGCATTTTTAACGGTGGTGATAAGGGAGGTTGTTTAAAATAGAAAAACCGCGATAAATTTGTTCAGTGATGAAGATGCGAATCATTTGGTGCGAAAATGTCATTTTTGAAAGTGCTATTTTCTGAAAATTTTGTTCATAAATACGCTCGTCAAATCCGTAGGGGCCACCGATGATGAAATTGAGTGTTTTAATGCCCGTATTCATTTGTTTCTGAAGGTAATCAGCAAATTTAACCGAGTTGAATTCCTTGCCTTTTTCATCCAATAAAACGGTGATATTCGCTTTGTCAATATACTTTAAAATCAACTCAGCTTCCTTGGCTTTTTGTTGTTTTTCTGAGGTGTTTTTTTTGGTTTTGACATCAGGGATCTCAATGATGTTAAATTTTGTAAAATGCTGAATGCGATCGTGGTACATATTGACCAACTCACGAACTGAAGATTGGTCTGTTTTGCCGATGACAATTAAATTGATGTCCATTTCCTTAAAAAGCTTAGATTTGTGAGACAAAAATAGAGAAGTCCATGTTTAGTAAAGAACAATTTCAGAAAGAAATCAACCAAATTATAAAAATAGCAATTGCTGAAGACGTTGGGGATGGTGATCATTCTTCCTTGGCTTGTATTCCCGAAAAAGCTATGGGAGAGGCGCATTTACTAGTGAAAGAGGATGGTGTTTTGGCAGGAGTTGAATTTGCGCAACGCATTTTTAAAACTGTTGATCCCACTGTTGAATTTCATTCATTAATGCAAGATGGCGATCCGGTTCAAAAAGGAGATCTTGCTTTTCGTGTGAATGGCCGCAGCCAGAGTATCCTTAAAACAGAGCGTTTTATGCTCAATGCAATGCAGCGCATGAGTGCTATTGCTACAAAAACAAATTCCTTTGTTGAGGTTTTGAAGCCTTTTCAAACACAAATTTTAGACACAAGAAAAACTACACCTGGTATTCGTGCGCTCGAAAAATGGGCGGTGCGTATTGGCGGCGGTGTCAACCACCGTTATGCACTTTACGATATGGTGATGTTGAAAGATAATCACATCGATTTTGCAGGAGGAATTGGAAAAGCAATAGCCAAGACGAAAACCTATTTAAAAGAGAATCAGTTAGATTTAAAGATCATTGTTGAAGCACGAGACTTGCAAGAGATTGAAGAAATTCTCGAATCACATGCAGATGTGTATCGTATTTTGATTGACAATTTTACTTACGCAGAGACTAAAAAAGCAGTTGCCTTGATCGGTGAGCTTTGTTTGACAGAATCTAGTGGAAACATCACTTTAGAAACTGCACCTAAATATGCTGAATGTGGCGTGGATTTTATATCTTCAGGGGCGTTAACACATTCTGTCTATAATTTAGACTTGAGCTTAAAAGCAGTTTTATAATGCCAAAAAAACCAACGGGTCACAATCATATTGGGCCTAAAACACTTTTAACCAAAATCGCTTTATGGCTACATCGCCTGAAACTTCCAGGTTTAGAAGGTTTATCAGTCTATGATTTATTGAAATTGTATTCCGTTGGTATTGTTAAAGGCACATTTTCAACACGTGCTGGCTCGATTGCCTTTAGTTTTTTTATGGCCATCTTTCCATTTTTACTTTTTATCCTCAACTTGATTCCTTTTGTGTGGTTTATCAATGACTTTCAAACTGAACTTTTGAGTTTTATTGAGAGTATTTTACCACCGCAAACCACAGGTTTTTTTGAAGATATTTTTTATGACATTGCCAATAATCCGCGTGGAGGATTATTGTCTTTTGTGTTTATTCTCTCTATTTTTTTAATGGCAAATGGCGTCAATGCTATTTTCACGAGCTTTGAGTTTTCCTATCACACAGTTGTCAACCGGACAATCATCAGGCAATATGTTGTTGCTGTTGGCGTGGCAATTATCATCGCCATATTGCTATTGATTACTGTGATTGCAACGATTTATTTAACTTATCTCATTGAAGAATTCCGGAACTTGAGGGTCTTGGATGACAATATCATCTATGCCCAAGTTGGCCGATATTTGATATTTATCTTTATGCTGACGGTGACAATTTCTGTGCTTTATTATTTCGGCACACGCGAAGGAAGACGTTCAAGATTTTTCTCAGTGGGTTCTATTTCTACAACCGTTTTAATTATTATCACAACCTATTTGTTTACGATTTATGTTGAAAATTTCAACTCATACAACAAGCTTTATGGGTCGATAGGAACACTTTTAATATTAATGTTATACATTTGGCTTAATGCAAATGTGCTTCTGCTTGGGTTTGAGCTGAATGGTGCTTTGCACAGATTGCGGAACAGAAATTAATTTAAAAACACATCTTATGAAAGCAGTTATATCAATTTTATGTCTAGCGTTTGTGAGTATTTCAAGCTTTGCGCAAACAGAAATGTCAGGAATCACTTTACCTCAAAAAACAACTTTTGGTAAAGATGAGGTGGTTTTAAACGGCGCTGGCGTTCGTGAGAAATTTTGGATGGATATGTATGTTGGCGGTTTGTATGTTACAACAAAATCTTCTGATGCACAAGAAATCATCAAGGCCGATGAAGCCATGGGAATTCAATTGCATATTGTCTCAGGCTTGATCAATAGTAAGAAAATGATCAATGCTGTTGAAGATGGATTTGAAAATTCTACAGAAGGAAACAAGACCGCTTTACGCGACAAGATTGATAAATTTATTGCTGTTTTTGATGCGGAAATTGAAAAAGGAGATATTTTTGATATCACTTATCAGCCAGGTCTGGGGACGGTGATTTATAAAAATGGAAAAGAGTCAGGAACTATCAAAGGCTATGATTTTAAAGAGGCCTTGATCGGTATTTGGTTAGGCGATAAACCTGCAGATAAGAATCTTAAAAAAGGTATGCTCGGTTTATAAAAAAACAAAACAAGCAGTCTAAATTGATTAGCCTTTTGTTGCAGAATTGTTTAATATTTTTATTTTTAACCCCAAGTCTCAATCTTATAAATGGATTGAGTTTATCAGAGTTTTAGGGGCATCTGAAAAATTTTCAGTGCGAATTTATAATCAAAAAAAGTAAAAACACTTGCGCTATATTGACGTCATTTTGCCACTTCCGTTGCAAGATACTTTCACCTATGTACTTCAAAGTGAGTTTGCCGACCGTGTGGAAGTCGGAATGCGAGTTGCTGTTCCTTTTGGTAAAACAAAAGTTTACACGGCAGTCGTTTATGAAATTCACGATCAAAAACCTTTGCATTACGATGCAAAAATGATTGAAGATGTTATCGATGAAAATCCATTGGTGACACATCATCAACTGAAGTTTTTCGAATGGGTTGCATCCTATTATCTCTGCCGATTAGGGGAAGTTTTACGGGCTGCAATGCCGAGTGCATTTTTAATCGAAAGCGAAACAGTCATCACGAAACATCCTGATGCTGATCCGGAGCAAGATTTGACTGATGAAGAGGTTTTTGTGATGGATGCCTTGGATGTTCAGTCAGCATTGAAGACTTCTGATGTTATTTCTATCATTGGTAAGAAAACAATTTTCCCAGCCTTAAACAAAATGGTTGAAAAGAACCTAATTGTGATCAACCAAGAACTCAGTAAACAATACAAGCCTAAATTGTTGCGCTATTTGCGTATTGACGATGCGTACCGCTCTCAAGAAGCTGTAGAGCAAACAATTGAGGGATTGTCGGCAGCACCCAAGCAAAAAGAGA
>JAKDUG010000116.1 GCA_030457805.1 Psychroflexus sp. | reverse complement strand
CTTGGGTGAAATTGCGCAATCGTATCGCGCAAATGTGTTTGGTTTAAATGAATATAAATTTCTGTCGTCGTGATGCTTTCATGTCCTAATATTTGCTGAATAGCACGCAAATCGGCGCCATTCTCGAGTAAATGTGTGGCATAAGAATGTCGAAATGTGTGCGGGCTAATTTTCTTTTTCAAATTGGTGTCTTTAGCTAATTGACTGACAATTGTAAAAATCATGGCACGCGTCAATTGTTTTCCCCGCCGATTTAAAAATAAAATATCTTCAAAACCATTCGCAATTTCTCCGAGTCTTCTGACATCATTCATATAAACTTCAATCAAACGTTGCGTATGCTCATTTAAGGGTACAAAACGCTGTTTCTCTCCTTTTCCCACAATCGACATAAAGCCTTCTTCAAAATACAAGTCTGACAAGCGTAAACTAATCAATTCTGTCACGCGCAAACCACAGCCGTAAAGTGTTTCGATAATTGTTTTGTTGCGCTGCCCTTGTGGGTGTGATAAATCAATCGCCGCGACGAGCTCATCGATTTCTTCAACACTCAGTGTGTCTGGTAATTTTCGACCAATTTTTGGCGACTCAATAAGTAAAACAGGATTGTCATCACGAATTTCTTCAAATACTAAAAAATCAAAAAAACTGCGCAAACCTGATAAAACTCTTGCTTGTGTCCTTGCGTTGACAACCTTTGAGAGTTGGTAAACAAAATCCTTTAAGTCTTCCTTGGTAATCTTTTGAGGTCCAGTTTGAATCTCATGAATCGCTAAATATTTCGCTAGCTTTTCAACATCCAACACATAAGAATCGACAGTATTATCCAGCAAACCTCTTTCGATTGTCAAATAATTTTTAAATGATTTGATCGCTGACTGCCAATGCATCCGTGTCCTTATTTATTTTTGTAATTTAGCTCGCCTAACGCAAGACTATGAAATTACATATTATCAATGGACCAAATTTAAACTTATTAGGGAAAAGAGAACCTAAAATTTATGGTAAAAAAAACTTTAAATCTTATTTTACCGAGTTGCAATTCAAACATCGCAAGCTTGAATTATCTTATTTCCAGTCCAATTCCGAGGCTGATTTGATCACCGAAATTCAAGACGCAAAGGCCGACGGAATCATCATTAATGCGGCTGCTTACACACATACTTCAATTGCTATTGCAGACGCCATTGCAGCAATTGACATCCCTGTGATTGAAGTTCATATTTCCAACATACATGCACGCGAAGAATTCAGGAAAAAGTCCTTTATCTCACCCGTTGCCAAAGGTTGTATCTTCGGTTTCGGCTTACAGAGTTATGAGCTTGCTATACAAAGTTTTTTAAATCAAGAAAATGTCTAAAACATACCTCAACTGGAGTTCTGGAAAGGATGCCATGCTTTCTCTACACGAATTGCAAAACACCGAACATCAACCCGAATTATTAGTCAGTACAATCAATTCAGAAGTGAATCGGGTAAGCATGCATGGGCTACCGGTTTCATTATTAGAAAAACAAGCAAAAGCATTGGGTCTCGAGCTTCATCAAATCTCTTTAAACGGAGAGTTATCACTGAAAGACTACAATCAGATCATGCAAAAAGAAGTCTCTGACTTGCAGCAGCAGAATTTCAAAACGGCTGTTTTTGGAGACATCCTATTAGAGGATCTAAAGGCTTATCGCGAGAAAGAATTTAAAGAGACAGGCATCCAAACTTTCTTCCCTTTATGGAAAAGAGACACAAAAGAGTTGATTAACACATTTATCGATTTAGGATACAAAGCGCTTATTGTTTGTACAAATTCAGCTGATCTAGACGACAGCTTTTGTGGTAGAATTCTCGATAAAGACTTAGTGGCCGAGTTTCCCGAAAATGTTGACCCTTGTGGTGAAAATGGAGAGTTTCACACCTTTGTATTTGACGGTCCACTTTTCAAAAACGCTGTGCCCTTCAAGATTTTAGGAAAAGTCAAAAGAGACTATCATGCAAATGAAGATCAAGATGATTGTTTTAAAAAAGAACCGCAACCATGGGATCATGAGTTTTGTTTTTTAGATCTGGAATAAAATAAAAAAGCTGTCTCAAAACCTAAGTTTCGAGACAGCTCATATCACGCCATTATATAAACGACTACTCCTTTTCGTATTTTTCAGAATAACGGTGATAAAGCTCAGTTTGATGTGTTTCCAAACTGATATCACGGCCTTGAATAAAAGCTTTCGTCAAGCGATTACCACGCATTTCTAAAGCATCTCCTTCGCTGATAAACAATGTTGCATCTTTACCAACTTCTAAACTTCCAACCTGATCGGCAATCCCTAAAATCTTAGCTGTATTTAAAGTCACCATTTTTAACGCTTCATCTTTATCAAGACCATAAGCCACAGCTGTACCTGCATAAAACGGAAGATTTCTTGAGTTCTGACGTTCCATATCTCCACTGCCTTCTAAAGCCACCAAAACGCCAGCTTCATTTAAAAGCTTAGGAAGTTTATATGGTAAATCATAAGCATCATCTTCAAAATTCGGAACAGAATGTACACGCTGAATCAAAACAGATATAGCTGCATCCTTTAGCTCTTCAGCTAAATAATGTGCTTGATAGCCCCCAACAATTGTCAAATTTTCAAAGCCAAACTCCTTTTTAAAACTAATGACATCTCTGATTTCTTTTTCGCCATTGGCATGAATGAAAATATTTTTCTCCCCATTGAAAACACCTTGCATCGCACGCTTAGCAATGTCAATTTCTTGACTTGTTTCCTTGTAAACTTTAGCGTTTTTAAAGTAAGTCACTAAGTCGTTCACCTCTTTTTGGTATTCTTTATTTTGCTTGTAAGGTCGATCGGGATCATACCAATTACCACTCCGTGTAAATCCAGATGGCCAGTTGACATGAAGTCCGTCATTTTCTTTTAAAATGGCATCTTCCCAATTCCAAGCATCAAATTGAACAATAGAAGATGTCCCCGATATTCTGCCACCTCTTGGTGTGATCTGTCCCATCAAAACGCCATTTGGACGCATACTTTCAACGATTTTACTTTCTGTATTGTAAGCAATAATACTTCTGACGTGAGGGAGCATTTTACCGAGTTCACTTTTATCATCCGATGCTCTGACTGCATCAACCTCAACCAATCCTAAGGTTGAGTTAGGCGCTATAAATCCAGGGTAAACATGTTTCCTCTCGGCCTTTATAATTTCTCCTTTCACCTCAGATTGATCTGTACCGACATAAGTGATTTTTCCATTTTCAAAAACAATCACCGCATTTTCAATTTGTTGACCATTGCCAATATGTGCCGTTGCACCTTGGATAGATATGGTTTTTCTCTGAGGATCTGCCGGCGTTTGTTGTGCGTGCAGATTAACTGATAGCACAGCAAAAACCATTAGTATAAATTGTGTTATTATCTTCATTTTAGTTCTCTTTATGATTGATGTGATCTAAACTATCACAATGTAAAAACTCTTTTTCTTCCTTTTTAATAGGTTGGGTTTCCATACCTTTATTTTTGGCAGCCATCATTGCATTGATCAAAACCTGTCGTTCATTTTTGTTTTGCTTTCGCATCTCTTTATCTTTTTCAAGATCAAAATATACAACGCCTTCAATCATTGTTTTTAAAGGTTTTGCATAAACGCTCAGCGGATGTGCATTCCACAAAACAACATCGGCATCTTTTCCTTCTTCAATTGTCCCAACGCGCTCATCAATATGCAAAAGTTTAGCAGGATTTGCCGTGACAAATTTCCATGCATCATCTTCAGAAACGCCGCCGTACTTCATTGTTTTTGCAGCTTCTTGATTTAAACGTCTAATCATTTCTCCATCGTCACTATTGATAGCAACAGTCACTCCTTGTTCATTCATAATCGCTGCATTGTATGGAATAGCATCGTTGACCTCATATTTGTAAGCCCACCAATCACTAAATGTCGATCCGCCAGCACCGTGCTCCTTCAGTTTGTCAGCCAACTTATAGCCTTCTAAAATGTGTGTGAAGGTATTGACACGAAAACCAAAATCCTCAGCGACTTTCATCAACATATTGATTTCGCTTTGCACATATGAATGACATGAAATAAAACGCTCTCCATCTATAATTTCCAATAGCGTTTCGAGTTCTTCATCTTCTCTATAAGTATCTCCTGAATCTTTGCGCTCACCATAAGCCTTTGCGCGTGTAAAATAATCTCTAAATACTTGCTCAACGCCCATACGAGATTGTGGGAATCGCGAACGGCCGCCCCAATTGGACTGTTTGACATTTTCACCTAAAGCAAATTTGATAAATTTCGGAGAGTTGTCATAAATTAATCCGTCAGCTCCTTCTCCCCATTTGAGTTTTAGAATTGCTGAACGCCCACCAATGGCATTTGCAGAGCCATGAAGTAGCTGAATTGATGTGACTCCGCCAGCTAAAGATCTATAAATACTGATATCATCTGGATTGACAACATCTTCCATCTTTACTTCAGCAGAAGAGTTCTGACCGCCTTCATTTACTGCAGATGCCGCAATATGTGAATGCTCATCCACAATACCTGCTGTGACATATTTCCCTGTGGCATCAATGATTTTTGCTTTTCTTGCGCGTAAATTTTGACCAATTTTTGAAATCTTACTATTCTTAATCAAAACATCCGTTTCTTCTAAAGTGCCTTGAGCGGCACCAGTTATCACTGTGGCGTTTTGAAATAAAATTGTTTCTGGTTCTTGTTTCGATGTCCGCAAACCAAAAGCTGTATTTGGATAATTCACCGCTAATAAGTCTTCTAGCTTTTGACCATTCTTTTTATCTTTATTCTTTTCATCTTCATCATCTGAATCTTGTTTGACAGCATTTTCTAGCCGTTGTGCCATAAAAGTAGTTGTGTCTCCATTTTCCAGCACAACTTTTCCTTTGATCTGATTTGGCACTTCATCAATCTTGCCACTGAGCACTTTATAAGTTTTATCTTCTTTTGATGACAAAATCAATCTAAACCATTGCTTTTCAAAAGTTAGTTTTGTCGCGTATTTTAGATTCTTCTGCTTAACCTCAGCTGAATATTTTCCTTTTTTCTCTTTAATTTTTAAATCATAAGCTTCTTTCCCGATTGTCAATTTATAAATGCCGGCAATATTGAGCTGCTCTATGTCTTTATAACGGTGACGTTCGCCTTGCACCCAATTTTCAGCGACATCAAAATCATCTGAAAACAGTTTGCCTTTTGAAATAATAAAGTTGGCTAATTTCCCTTTATCTAAGGTTCCAACTTGCTTGTCTGCATTGATCAATTTTGCAGGAACAGATGTCAGTGCAGCTAAGGCAACTCCTTTATCCAGTCCGAGATCAACAGATTTCTGTAGGTTTTTTAAAAGTAAATCTGGTGACTTCAAGTCACGTGATGTGAAGGCAACCTCAATTCCTTTTTCTGTAAGCATTTGTGCGTTTGCTGGCGCCAATTGCCAGTGCTTCATATCGCTTAATGAAAGGTATTCTCTTAAATATGGATCCTCAACATCATAGGCTTTTGGATAATTGACAGGCAAAACAAAGGCTGCATTTGTCGCTACAATTTCATCCAAACGTTTGTACTCATCTCCGCCTCCGATGATTGTGTATTGCACATCAAATTGATCACCAATTTTATCAGCACGCAAAGCATTTAAATAGTTTTCTGCTAAAAATAATTGCGGCAAGTTTTCTTGCTTGATAAATGCTTCAATCGCTAAATCTTTGTCGGTAATCAAACCATTTTCATAAGCCTCAGTATCGTGATAAAGCTGTCGTAACAAAGCTGTAAAACCCATCATCGAGCTCGGGTAAGCTTGTCGCGATTGTTTGCTGCGGTCAAAGGCAAAGTACTGTGCAGATTTTTCATTGAGCAAACGCAAATGCGCAGCTTCGTCATTGAGCGAAACCAAAGCACTCGTTCCACGCACAAAACCATCAGCAACATGTGTATTGACTACACCAAAGCCTGCTTTTCGTAACTTCTCAGCAGCTTTTGGGTTGTATTCAAAATGCGTTTTAGCTTCTTGATCAGCGCGCACGTGATCATTCCAATAATAACCACTTCTGTTGGCTTCGTATTGTGGTTGCGATTCCTGTGGTGCTTTTTTAATTTTTTTGATTCCAAAATCGGAGTAAGTTTCCACAAAAGAGGGATAAACATGTCTCCCTGGTGCCTCAACAACTAGCGTATTTTCTGGCAGTTTAACAGAACGGCCCACCTCGACTATTTTGCCATCCTTCATTAAAAGTGTGGCATTTTTTAATGTTTTTTGCGCATCCACATGAATGATGGCTGAGGTGATTGCTACATAATTTGATGTTTCGGACTTCACGGCTTTTGAGTCTGGAAAATAATCCTGAGCAAAACTCGTGATGCCAAACAAAACACAAAACATGAAAAGGTACTGTTTCATAATATTGAAATTTTGATTACTGATGTATATTAAACTTTTTATTATAATTGACAAGTAAAGCCACGACATAACTATAGCTTTTTAAACCGCCAGGTTGTTTGTTTACTTTTAAATAATTCCCATAAATAGCTTTGAAAAAAAACTCAGCAGGCCCGCGATATCTCTCCCAAAAGTATTGCACCTCCATATAATTTTTAAAAATACCAGGATTGACTTCATCTTTTATCACTGCAAAAAATTCAGGATCTCTTAAATAGATGTCATTAAGACTATACTTCAAGGCAAAAGTTAAACCTGAATACC
>JAKDUG010000115.1 GCA_030457805.1 Psychroflexus sp. | reverse complement strand
TCATCTATCTAAAGATGAAAATTATGAAAGCAAGTCAAGTGCTAAATTATATGAAAGATGTACTAGAAAACATGCCTGCAGATTGGTTGACTTTAACCACACATAGACTGGATATTTACAATGAAGAATTGGCTAAAACCGAGTTTCTGACTGAGTTTGAATCTCTATTTAATGATAATAATACTGAAGTGTCGGCACTCCATAAATTACCGACGGCTTACGACTATATTAGACTAGGTCATCCGTTGTCTTGTCTATTAGAATGGGCGGTTGCTAAATTGCATCAGCTCGATCCCGAAAATGTGATCAGCTTTTCATCAAAGACAGTTCCTGTTTTAGCTATTCTAAGAAAAAACTTGTTAGACAATAAAAATACCCAAATCCTTTATACTGGTGCGTTGCCACAACACTTTGATCCCGAAATAATTCAAGGTGTTTACGGATACCAATTTAACTTGAAAAAAATTGAAAATGCAGCAGATATTTCCGAGTTCAATGGCAGTACAGTTTTTATTTCACAAGATGATGAAATTTCTAATGTTGACCTCTCCCCAAATATTGACTTTTATATAAGTCTTCATGCACACCTTGGAAGTATTCTAGTAGTCAATGGAGAACAGAATAATAGTTATGTCTCAGACATACAGCATGTCAGAAGGAGAGAAACAATTTCTATGACGCCAGCAGATTGCTATACCGCGTTAAAGATGCTTACAAAACAATCTATTGCGGATTCTTATACAAGTCATCATGAGAAAGACAAAACAAATGTCTTCAATTTAATCAATCAAGTGACAGGTACAACGACAAAGTCTCTTGTTGCTTCTTGCGGACTTTCTATGCAATATGCGGTCATGATGGGACTTGTCCATGATGCACTAGAGAATCATAAAGGAAAAGAGATTAAATTTATTGTTCCGCCAAATTGTTATGGAGGAACAAATGACCAAGCCAGACGCGTTGCGGCTTGTCTTGATCATGTTGAAGTGGTGGATCTACTTGTTGATGGTGATAACGAAATGGTGCAAAGTATTGATACAATTTTAAACAGCATAGCTGAGGACGATGCCGTGCCTTACATCATTGCAGAAATCCCAACAAATCCTAGAGTTGAAGTGCCGGATCTTATCAAATTAAAAGAAACTTTAAGTGCAGAACGTGAAACTGCCACAGGAGAAGTGGCGATTGATCCCGTTTTTATTTTAGATCAAACTTTTTGTCCGAATGTTCAATTTTTAGGTGAAGGAGAAATACTTTCAACAGTCAGAACTATTTCATATGTGAGTGGATCAAAATTCCCAAGTGGTGGAAAATGTACTGCTGGCTATTGTGTTGGAAATGCTAAAACCAATGCGCTGATTGAAAAAATTGAAACACATCTCAAGCTTTCTGATAACGAGGCAACAGATCTTCAATATGAAATATTGGCAAAACAAATGCCTTCCATGAAACAAAGAATTAAGGATGCATACACCAATACGCGTGAATTTGTCAACTTTATCCACGATACTTTACCAGATGCAAACATCAATTTTGTATCTGAAGAATTGGCAAGTCAAGGCTTTACACCTTCCGTCTTTTCATTAGATCTTCCGACTAAAGGCGCTACTGACGAAGAAAAAGAAGCCTATAAGAGAGCTTTAAATCTGAAACTAATCAACTTAATGATTACAAAAATTCCAGATGAAAGTAAATTCTGTGTCAGCTATGGGCAACTAAATGGATGCTATTGGACAATTCCTGCAACTTCGACACAAGGGACAACAAAAGAAGATGACAAAGATTATATCGTTCGTGTATCAGTATCGGCCAATCTAAATCTTACGCTTCATAAGAAAGTTTTTTCAGATTTTGTCAAAAGTATATAGGTCCTACGCGTTTTATCCTGAATATTCTTTATACGCAAATATTCACCGCGAGAACTGAAGATAGAACGAGATTATTGCAGCGCAAATTAAAGCCAAATCATAAAAGCTTACTAAGTTATAAAATAATTCAGTAAGCTTTATTTGTTTTGTGTGATGCACTTTTACGATCGTATTTTGTCAGAGTCTTGACCAAAACGCGTCAGTAATTAGGTATTGTTATAAAGCGCAAATAACATATTTGCCCTACAAACAGAAGACTCACTTCTAATTTGAACTTTTATTTTGAGTTTTTTCGCTGTGTCTAATTATTTTTATTCACAATGGTCGAAGATGCTTGATCTAAGCACATCACCGTTAAGTCAGCAATATTCACATGTGGTGGGCGCGTGACGGCGAACCAAATGACGTCAGCAATGTCGTTGGCTTTTAAAGGGGTGAAATCTTGATATACTTTTTCCGCTCGTTTGGAATCTCCTTTAAAACGAACCTTGCTAAACTCGGTCTCTACCAAGCCAGGATTGATGGCACCAACTTTTACGCCTTTTCCATTTAAGTCCATTCGCATACCTTGATTTAAAGCATCTACGGCGTGTTTACTAGCACAATAGACATTCCCTTTTGGGTAAACTTCCTTTCCAGCAGTACTGCCAATATTAATAATATGTCCACTTTCCTGCGCAATCATCTGAGGTAGGATGGCTTTGGTAACATATAATAGGCCCTTGACATTAATATCCAACATTGCATCCCAATCTTCTGGATTGCCTTGATCTATGGTGTCTAATCCATGTGCATTCCCAGCATTATTAATCAGAATATCAATTATAGAAAACTGCTCTGGAAGGGATTCTATGGCCTTATTGACTTCCTTTCTATTTCGAACATCAAAATTTAAAGTATGGACTTCGGTCACTTTGGAGAGCTCTTGGGAAAGCGCTTTTAAACGTTCCTCTCTTCTTCCACAAATTATTAATTTTAATCCATTTTCGGCAAAAAGTCGTGCCGTTGCCATGCCTATTCCTGAAGTTGCTCCGGTTATAAATGCTATTTTATTTTTCATATAATTCATCTGATAGAATATTAATTAAAGAGCTTAGCTGTAGCCGACAGTATTTGAAGAGCTGCTTCTACAACTTGCGTATTTGTAAAGCTAAAATTTTAAAAGGGAAGTCCTTTTAAAATTAAGCTTATTTTGATGTTTATATAACCATTAATTTTAAATTTATCGCTTTTGCCTCAGCTAATATTTGATAACGCATATCTCACTCAGCAATTTAATGAAACCAAGTATTGAATTAATTAGACTTATAGCTGTCGTACTGATTACTTATACGCACACAAGACATGAGCTAGATAACGGTATTGTTTATTTTATCGTCGAATGGTTACCTATATTTGGAACTGCTATCCTCTCAATCATGTCTGGTTATTTATACTATACGATATCTCGAAAGAAAGACCATTTATTTCAAAAGAAAATAAAAAGTTTAGCGATTCCATTTATGATTGCAAATAATATTTCAGATTGTTACCGCCATATCAATCATCTATGTATTTTTTCTTATCACAAAAAAATATAGTTGCTTGAAAATACTAAGTGGAGGTCGCTAAATAAAACGACTCTGTTGAGACTATTCTTTCACTCTTTGCCTATTTGTGATGTTTTTTTAATTTTACTTTTTCACAGCGTCTCATTAATAGTGTTTTATGTTATTATTTCATAACTTGTGGCTTAATCAAATACATAAAATTATGAAAAAAATTACTTTAGCACTTGCCCTATTCACTTTTGGTGTGCAGGCGCAAAATTTTCCAAGTCCTTATTGTGATATTGATGATGGAACAACAGTTGAAGAAATCACGTCGGTTGAATTTGCAGAAACGAGTATCACAAATACAGATGCATCTTCTATTTTGATTGATGAGACTTCAACGACTGCAAATGTCGCAATAGGAGAAACTTACACGATTACTGTGGAAGGCAATACAAACGGCAACTCTGATAATAATATCGTTGCTTTTATCGACTGGAATCAAAATGAGGTTTTGGATGATGCAAACGAAATTTACGAAGTTGGAACACTCACAAATTCGGATGGAGAAGATGGCACTTCTGTCAGTCTAGAAATCACAGTTCCTGCTGATGCTGAATTAGGAACAACACGTATTAGAATTACAAAAACATATACTGATGATGACTCTATTGCCTTGATCGATCCTTGTGCAATAGAAATGGATTTACAGGGTATGGGCGCTTTCCTTAGTTATGGACAGGCTTTAGATTTCACTTTAGACATCGAAGAATCAAACGATGGGGCTTTCCCAAGTCCTTATTGTGATATTGATGATGATGGCACCACAACTGAAGAAATCACAGCAATTGAGTTCGCTGAAACGAGTATCACAAATACAACAGATGCAATTTCAATCTTGATTGACGAAACTTCAACGGTTGCTGATGTTGCAGTCGGCGAAACTTACACGATTACTGTGGAAGGCAATACATACGGCGACTTCGATAATAATATCGTTGCCTTTATTGATTGGAATCAAAATGGAATTTTAGATGATGCAAATGAGATTTACGAAGTTGGAACACTCACAAATTCGGATGGAGAAGATGGCACTTCTGTCAGTCTAGAAATCACAGTTCCTGCTGATGCTGAATTAGGAACAACACGCATTAGAGTTACAAAAACATATACTGATGCGGATTCTATAGCAGAGATCAATCCTTGTGCAATAGAAATGGATATACAGGGTATGGGCGCTTACCCAGGTTATGGACAAGCCATAGATTTCACTCTGGACATCGGAACTTTAGGTGCTGAAAGCTTTGATAAAAATGCTTTATCAGCTTACCCTGTTCCAACACAGGATATTTTGAATATTGAGTACAAGTCTGTTCTGAATGCTGTGAAAATTTATAATAATTTAGGACAAGAAGTTTTTGCGCAAAATACTGATGCAACTGAACTACAGTTAGATTTATCAACCCTAACTCCTGGTGCTTACATCGTTAAATTATTTGCTGAAAAAGGACAACATTCCCTTAGAATTATAAAGCAATAGAAATGAGAAAATCTCCACTCCTACTTTGAGGGACTGGATTTATTTACCATATTGAGAGAGAGGAACGGTTGAATCAATTGTTCCTCTCTTTTTGTTTTTACCTTTAGCAAGGGATTCAAATATAGACACCTATATTTGAAATAATCTTTTTGAAAATCAAACCTATCATAAGTAAAATAACGCAAGTAAATTGCAGCTATTTTAATAAGCAATAGCCAAAAAAAGTATGAACACAAATACAATTTTTATCAATCGATTGACCACTCCCTTAGGGTCAATGTTTATTTATGCAACGGATAAAGGCATCTGTCTATTAGAGTTTGAAGATAAACAACTGCTTGACAAAGAGTTTGATAATCTAAAAAAAAGTAGGAAAGCAGATATTATTTCTGGAGAGAATGAACATATTAAACAAGCAGAAAAAGAAATTAAGGAATACTTTGGGGGCAAGAGAAAAACCTTTGATGTCAAACTAGATATAATCACTGGCACTGATTTTCAGTTGTCAGTTTGGAAATCCTTACAAGACATCGATTATGGAACAACGACAACCTACCAAAAACAAGCTGAAAAAATCAATAAACCAAAGGCGATTCGAGCCATGGCTTCGGCAAATGGAAATAATAGAATTTCAATTATTATACCTTGTCATAGAGTTATCGGTAAAAATGGTCAAATGACTGGCTATAGCGGAGGAATCGAACGTAAAAAATGGCTGATTGCACACGAAAGAAACGATGTCAACCCGCAATTGCGTTTACTATAACTCATCAATCCTGCAAATTGACTTGCGTGTGTCTCGTCAAATACACGCAATGATTCTATAATTCTTTTCGTGACTATGATACATCACTCAGCATAGCTCAAAGTCCACCTCTAAATGAATAATATTTTCTGATTTAGTAATGTCCTAAAAAGGGGAAGCCTACATTACTCTTTATTACTTCACAAGGTGTACACTCTCTTTCCCCCACAACCACAGACAAAATCAAATATCTTATTCTCGTCTTGAAAGCTTCATCTGCTCAGCTAAATGCAACAGCAATGAAAAAGTTCACCATCAATTTCAGCCTCTTTTTAACCCTATTTTGGGTTCTATATATGTTGTTTTTTCGTCGTGAAACTTTTTTTAACCATAACAGGCTTTATTTGTTATTGACACCAATAGTCGCTGCAGTTTTACCCTTTATCTTTATTTCAGAGCTTAATTTTACAACTGCTACCGCTACAGATAGCATCAGATAACACCACTTTTCCTGACAGGACACACTGAAACAATAAACGTGAGTCACGAAATTCAATCTGCAGATACATTTCATCTTTCTTTGATGGACTGGATTTTATTGGGCTATGGCATTGGTGTCTTTTTTATGCTTTTAAATTTTGGTCAAAAACTTATTAAATACAAAAAACTGAAGGCCTCAGCCAGATTGATCAAAACAAAACACGGACATATTTATCATCTCAATCAAACTAAAATAGCTTTTACTTTTCTCAACAGTATATTTATTGGGGAGGACTTAAACACTAAAGAGCAAGCGCGTATTTTAGATCATGAATATGTCCATAAAAAACAAAAACACAGTCTTGACTTAATTTATTATGAAATTCTAAAAATAATATTTTGGTTCCACCCTGCGGTTTATTGCCTTCAAAATCAAATGAGATTGGTTCACGAATATATTGCAGATGCTGCAGTGGCCAAAATGTTTCAAAGAAAAAATATTATGAAAATTTATTAAATCGTTTTTTCGGCGTCAAACATGTTTCGTTTACAAATCAATTTTTCAATCATTCATTAATCAAAAAACGAATTATCATGTTACAAAAATC
>JAKDUG010000114.1 GCA_030457805.1 Psychroflexus sp. | reverse complement strand
ATAATCTCTTATCAATTGATTATTCAGAATCAGCTCGAATTTGAGTAAATTTGCCAACTATGAAAAAAAATCCTGAAGAATATATTGAAGTTTATGGAGCCCGGGTCCATAACTTGAAAAATATTGATGTCAAAATACCTCGTGATAAGCTTGTTGTTATTACTGGCTTATCTGGCTCTGGCAAATCTTCATTAGCTTTTGATACAATTTATGCAGAAGGTCAACGCCGCTATATCGAAACTTTTTCAGCCTATGCGCGTCAGTTTTTAGGTGGTCTTGAACGTCCAGATGTTGATAAAATCGACGGTCTTTCGCCTGTCATTTCAATTGAACAAAAAACCACATCTAAAAGTCCGCGAAGTACGGTCGGCACCATCACCGAAATTTATGATTTTATCCGTTTGCTCTACGCCAGAATTGGTGTTGCTTACAGTTATAAAACGGGTGAGAAAATGATCAGTTTCACCGAAGAAGAAATCCTGGATAAAATCAGTCGTGATTTTGATGGCAAACGCATTAATATCTTGGCGCCTATTGTCAAATCACGTAAAGGACATTACCGTGAACTTTTTGAACAAATTGCAAAACAAGGTTTTTTAAAGGTGCGCATCGATGGTGAAATTAGAGATATTGAAGAAGGCATGAAAATCGAGCGCTATAAAACGCATGATATTGAAATTGTCATCGACAGGCTCAAGGTTTCTCAAAATGATAAGGATTTAAAACGGTTGTCAGAAAGTATTGCTACAGCAATGCAACGCGGTGATGATGTTTTGATGATTTTAGAACACCAAAGTGAAACTCCGAAATACTTCAGCAAGAATCTGATGTGTCCAACAACTGGTATCTCCTACCCTTTGCCAGAACCCAATAATTTTTCATTCAACACACCTAAAGGCGCTTGCCCAAACTGTAATGGATTAGGACAAGTCTATTTGGCTAATCCTGATAAAATTATACCCAACCGCAGCTTATCCATTCGCCAAGGTGCGCTTGAACCACAGGGAAAGTTTAAAAAAACAAATTGGATTTTTAAACAAATTGCCCTCATTGCTGAACATTATGATTTTAATCTAGATACACCTGTTAAGGATATTCCTGAGGAAGCTCTGAACACAATCCTTTACGGTGGAAAAGCGAATTTTAAAAAATACGGAGAAGCAGCAAAAGTCACAGCAGAGAAATCATACGATTTTGAAGGCATTGCGCATTTTATTGAAAAAACTTATGCGCTAAAAGAATCTTCTGCCAGCCTCAAACGTTGGGCAAAAAAATATATGAATGATGAAGTCTGTGAAGAATGCAACGGATCCAGACTTCAAAAAGAAGCTTTATATTATCGTTTTAATGACCAGACGATTCAAGATATCATCAATATGGATATCGATGAATTGAGTTCATTTTTTCAAAAATCAAGAGATGAGTTATCCACTAAGGAATTAAAAATAGGTGGAGAGATTATCAAAGAGATTTCAACGCGACTCCAGTTCTTACTCGATGTCGGCCTGAATTATCTCAATATCAATCGCGCGTCCAAAAGCTTATCTGGTGGTGAAGCGCAGCGGATTCGACTTGCCACACAAGTGGGTTCACAATTGGTTGGTGTTCTCTATATTTTGGATGAACCTAGTATTGGCTTACATCAACGTGATAATGAAAAACTGATCAACTCGCTCATTTCCTTGCGTGATGTTGGAAACTCTATCATTGTTGTTGAACACGATCGCGATATGATTGAAAGAGCTGACCACGTTATTGATATTGGCCCAGGAGCTGGTAAAAATGGAGGCGAAATTATTAGTGAAGGTACTCCCAAAGAAACTCTAAAGCACAATACCTTGACCACAGATTATCTTTCAGGTAAACGACGCATAGAAATTCCAGAAAAAAGACGCCCTGGTAATGGTGATTTTTTACACCTAAAAGGCGCACAAGGCCACAATCTTAAAAATGTATCTATAAAAATTCCTTTAGGTTGTATGATTGCTGTGACTGGTGTTTCAGGTAGTGGCAAATCGACCTTGATAAATGAAACGCTCTATCCTATTCTGAATAATCATATTTACAATGGTGTCAAGGCGCCATTGACATATAAAAGTATCAAAGGCTTAGAACACGTCGATAAAGTCATTGATATTAATCAGTCGCCAATAGGCAGAACGCCGCGTTCGAATCCGGCAACTTACACTGGTGTTTTTGATGAAATCAGAACTCTATTTTCAAAAACACCTGAATCTTTAATTCGGGGTTACAAGCCAGGACGCTTTAGCTTTAATGTTAAAGGCGGACGTTGTGAAACTTGTGGCGGCGCTGGTTTGAGAGTTATTGAAATGAATTTCCTCCCTGATGTTTATGTGGAATGTGAATCCTGTATGGGCAAAAGATTTAATAGAGAAACGCTGGAAATTCGCTACAAAGGTAAATCGATTGGAGACATTCTTAAAATGACAATTAATGAAGCGACTCCGTTTTTTGAACCTATTCCTAAGATTTATCGAAAACTCAAAACCATTCAAGATGTCGGTTTAGGATATATCACGCTCGGACAACAAAGCACAACCTTATCTGGAGGTGAAGCACAGCGGATCAAATTAGCCACAGAACTCTCAAAAAAGAGTACAGGACAAACCTTTTACATCTTAGATGAACCCACAACGGGTTTACATTTTGAGGATATCAAAATCTTAATGAATGTGCTTGAAAAACTGGTCTCAAAAGGCAACACAGTTTTAATCATCGAGCACAATCTTGATGTCATCAAACTAGCAGATTACATCTTTGATATTGGCTACGAAGGTGGCAGAAATGGAGGTCAACTTGTGGCAGAAGGCACCCCAGAAAAGTTGATTAAAGACAAAAAAAGTTATACGGCAAAGTTTCTAAAAAAAGAACTACTTTAGCCTTCCTTAAATTTTTAAAAAAAATATGGTCCCAAAGCATTATAAAAACTGGAATGAAATAAAAACTAACGATAGCTGGGCGCTGTTTAAAATCATGAGCGAATTTGTTCACGGCTATGAGCGTCTAAGCGAAATTGGCCCTTGTGTCTCTGTCTTTGGCTCAGCACGTATGAAACCTGGTGACAAGTATTATGAGCTTGCTGTGAAGGTAGCCGAAAAGATTGTCGACAAAGGTTTTGGTGTCATTACAGGTGGTGGTCCAGGTATTATGGAAGCAGGCAATAAGGGCGCACATCAAGCTGGTGGCACCTCTGTTGGTCTGAATATTGACTTGCCATTTGAGCAACATGACAACCCTTATATCGATCAAGATAAAAGTTTAGATTTTGACTATTTCTTTGTCAGAAAAGTCATGTTCGTTAAATATTCTCAAGGATTTGTTGTGATGCCTGGAGGTTTCGGTACACTCGATGAATTATTTGAAGCCATTACACTTATTCAAACACGTAAAATTGATAAATTCCCTATCATCCTCGTTGGAAAAGATTATTGGGGAGGTTTACTTGAATGGATTAAAAAAACACTAAGTGATGAGTTTGCAACGATTAATCCTGAGGATTTAGACCTCATTCAATTGGTTGATTCTGAAGAAGAGGTCACTGAAATACTTGATCAATTCTATGATAAATTTGACCTAAGCCCGAACTTCTAAAGCAAGGTCTAATTTTATACACAGCTTTAATTTGTTAGATTTTGTAAAAAGTATCACTCAAAAAAAGCCGGCGATCATTCTTATATCTAATCTGGTAAGCAATGATTCCGGTTTATTTATGGCGACACATTGACAAACTGAAACGGATATGAATTTAATTCTTGAGTTATCTCAACCCTCCTTCTTCCTTCTATTTGGGAGAATAAACATATATTTATAAGAGATTTGAACAAAAAACTGGAGAATTGACAATAAAAAACACATTTAAAAGTTTTGATACAACACCCCCTATCCAAATAGAATTTATATGCTAAGAGTCAAAAACTTAGAAGAACATCTCAAATTAATCAAAAATTAAAACAACCCAATGAAGCATTTTTTATTTTGCTTTATTCTGGGATTCAGCATCTGCTATGGGCAACGACAAAAAGTCACAGCTGATATCTCAGTATCTGAAAACCTGAAACACCTGAAGGTAAACTCTCAAATTACGTTTAAAAATAATACCGAAAAATCATTAGACACACTCTATTTCTATGATTGGAATAATGCTTTTTCATCTAAAGAAAGTCCGCTTGCCAAGCGTTTTGCCGAAGAGTATGTGCGTAAATTTCATTTTTCATCTAAAGAATTAAGAGGTTACACCAGGCTTAAAAACTTTTACGCCACTGCTCAAAAAACAGACTGGGACTACCTAAAAGATCAACCTGACATTCTTTTCTTAGCACTTGAAGAACCGCTTTCTCCAGGACAAAAAATCGAGTTGCATTTAGATTATAAGTTAAATATCCCTGCTGACAACCTCACAAAAGTCGGTTGGTCACCTGAAGCCTTGCGTTTAAAAAACTGGCTGATTATCCCTGCAATACATGAGTCAGATTGGATCATTTACAGTCATAAAAATCTAGATGACTACCCAACACAGTTTTTAGATTATCAACTCAATTTTAAAATTCCTAAAAAAGTATTTTTAGAGTCGAGCTTTGATCAAACTGAATTAAAAATCGGTAAAAAACATAACCACTTCAAACTTTCCGGCCAAGAAATGCTGGATACAGATGTGTATCTGACAAAACTTGACGAGTTTTCGACAATCAAAACAGATCCTGTGGAAGTTATTTCGAATATTGAGTCAAAATCGATTCGTCCAGAAATCAAAGCTTTAATAACTGATCGCATCGCCTTTTATCTCGAATCTAAAATTGGCGCATATCCGCATCCTAAATTGCTTGTTTCTGAACTCGACTACCGTTTATCTCCAGTTTATGGACTCAATCAATTACCGAGTTTCATCAGGCCATTTCCGGATGGTTTCCAGTACGACATCAAGCTTTTAAAAACCATGACTTTAAAGCATCTTAAAACCAAAATTGCCTTAAATTCAAGGGAAGATAAATGGCTCATTAATGCGCTCACCGTTAAGGTTATGATTGACTATGTGGATCAATTTTATCCAAAGATGAAACTCCTAGGTACTTTTAGTGAAGTCTTTGGCGTGCGTTGGTTTCATGCTGCTGATCTTTTGTTTAATGAGCGCTACAAGTTCATTCATGAAACGATGATTAGACAAAACTTAAAGCAGCCTGTCAATCTTCCACAAGACGAAATGCTTAAATTCAACCGCCAACTGTCAAGTCCTTACCAAGCGGGAATAGGTTTAAATTACTTAGGAGATTATATCGGTCATGATCAGTTAGATGAAAGTATTCATCAGTTTTTTGAAGAAGGAAATTTACAACACACCTCGGCTGATGCTTTCTTCGCTATTTTAAATGATCATACGAACAAAGATATCCGTTGGTTTAGGGAGAATTATCTAGGTTCCTATAAAAATATAGACTTTAAAATCGGTCAAGTTTCGAAAACAGAGACAGGTTATGACCTTGCTATTATCAATAACGCTGACAATGCAATGCCTGTCAAATTAGGACTTTATCAAGGTGATGAATTTATTGAATCTGTTTGGGTTGAAGACTTTGAAGGTCCTTCAAAAGCAGTTCAAATCAATACGCCAGAAGCCGATAAGTTTGTGGTTAATTACGATTACAGTCTGCCAGAATACAACGCGCGAAACAATATCAAACGCAAAAAAAAAATTCTGAATAAACCTATTCAAATTCGCTTATTGGAAGACATCGAAGATCCGACATACAATCAAATCTTTGTTATCCCTGAATTTACATACAACCTCTACGACGGCATAGCATTAGGAACGAAATTGTACAACACCTCTCTTCTCCCAAAAGATTTCAGTTATGATATCGGCCCCAAATACGGCTTGAGAAGTGGCTCTGTCGTTGGCTCTATCGGTTTTGATTACACACAGAACTTTAAAGAACAAGAACTTTTTAAAATCAGATATGGTGCAACTGGTTCGCGTTACTCCTACAACACAGATCTATTTTATAACAAGTTTTCTGCCTTTATGCAAATGACTTATCGGCCAACGGATCTGAGAAGTAATAAACGTCATTTCTTAACATTGCGCACAGTGAATGTCGTTCAAGATGAAAGTGAGACTGTAAAAACTGAAGAACCAAATTACAATGTTTTTAATCTTAGTTATGGTTTTCAGGACAAAAACCTAGACCATTTTTTGACCACACATATCGATTATGAAATATCCAAGAAGTTCAGCAAACTCTCAGCATCTTTTAGATTTCGAAAACTATTCAACAACAACAGACAAGTGAATGTCAGATTTTTTGCAGGTTTATTTTTATACAATGACACAAATGAATCTGACTATTTCAGCTTTGGGATTGACAGACCTTCGGATTATATGTTTGACTACAACTACTATGGGCGAAGCGAAGATGACGGCCTTTTCAGTCAGCAATACATTCAAGCCGATGGTGGATTTAAATCCATTTTTGAAAACCGCTACGCCGATCAGTGGATCACCACAACAAACGTGAGCACAACAATATGGAATTGGGTTTTTGCATACGCAGACCTCGGATTTCACAAAGATAAAGGTCACTCTCCTAACTTCATTTATGATTCTGGAATACGCTTAAATTTGGTTGAAGATTATTTCGAACTTTACTTTCCCTTGTATTCGAATAATGGTTGGGAAGTATCAGAAAATGCTTATGATCAGAATATTAGATTCATTGTCACTTTAGATTTTCAGACACTTTTTGGATTGTTTAAAAGAAAATGGTACTAAGCTTCAACGAGATACATCCTGAAAACAATACACTTGTATTTTAACCTAAAAAATACTCAAAT
>JAKDUG010000113.1 GCA_030457805.1 Psychroflexus sp. | reverse complement strand
AAAAAGGTTGAACTGACACTTTTTAATAAAATAGAAAGACACTATCTCGCAAAACTCCCAGATACGGAAGAGGCGATTATCACGGATAATTCTAAAGTGATAGATACGCTCAACTCGCTTTGTATTGAAATGGATGCCAGATATGACTTACTAAAAGATGCAATGGTGCGCAACATTGTGGAGTACAATGTGAAGTTTAAAGCACGCAAACTCAATCCTGAAAATGGACATCGCTTTTTACCTTATATCGTCTTAGTTGTTGATGAATTTGCAGATTTAATCATGACGGCTGGGAAGGATGTTGAAACGCCGATTGCGAGGTTAGCACAACTTGCAAGAGCCATCGGTATTCACTTGATTATCGCCACTCAGCGGCCATCTGTGAATGTGATTACAGGAATGATTAAAGCCAATTTTCCCGCACGAATCGCATTTCGCGTGACTTCAAAAATTGATTCACGGACCATTTTAGATGCGGGTGGAGCAGATCAATTAATAGGTCGAGGTGATATGCTTTACACACAAGGAAATGATCTTGTGCGTTTACAATGTGCTTTTGTCGATACGCCAGAGATTGATAAAATCACTGAATTTATCGGCTCCCAGAAAGCTTATCCTGATGCACATTTACTGCCTGAATATAGCAGTGAAGACTCAGGAACTGGTACTTTAGCAAATGAAATAGATGAGCGCGATAAGCTTTTTGAGCAAGCAGCAGAAGTTATTGTGACGGCTCAGCAAGGTTCGGCATCTTTATTGCAAAGAAAATTAAAGCTGGGTTATAACAGAGCAGGCCGATTGATCGATCAGCTTGAAGCTGCAGGAATTGTCGGACAGTTTGAAGGCAGTAAAGCCAGACAAGTCCATATCCCTGACCTCATTGCCCTCAATGAATTATTAAAAAACGAAAAAAAATCTTAATATGAAAAACAGCAAACTATTTAACCTCGTCTTTATTTTAATGGCATTCCTGACTGCTTCAGCACAAACGGAACCTGCCGCAGAAACAATGGTTCAAGATGTTTTAAAGAAAGTGAAGTCTTATGACAACATCCAAATCAAATTTAATTATATCCTTGAAAATAAAGCTGAAAACATCAAGCAAGAAACAAGAGGAAGCTTAAAGTTAAAAGGCGAAAAGTATTTGCTAAACCTGATGGGAACAACACAATTGTTTGATGGTGAGAAAATCTATTCAATCATTCCAGAAGATGAAGAAATAACAATCTCAGATTACTCACCTGAGGATGATAAACAATTGACGCCTTCCAAGATGTTGAGCTTCTTTGAAGATGGCTACATGTATCAAATGGATAAAGCTGAGAATCTTGACGGCCGAAAAATTCAGTATGTTAAGTTAATCGCTAACGACGAGAATGCACAAATGCAAGAGGCCTTGATCGGCATTGACCAAATGACAAAGCATTTGTATAATCTCATCCAGGAACAGGATAACGATACACGAATCGAGATCAGAATTACAGAGTTTAAGCCTAATCAACCTTTGTCTGACAATATGTTCAGCTTTGATGAATCAAGATACCCTGATTATTATATTAACAAATTAGACTAATTTTCTCCCTTGAAAATTTTAGACCGCTATATTCTTAAAACATTTATAAAAACCTTTTTAGTGGTTTTTACAGTCCTTATGTTGATCTTCATCCTGCAGGCAATTTGGGTTTTTATCTCAGAGCTCGCAGGGAAAGATCTAGGCATTTTAGTCGTTCTGAAATTCTTGTTGTTTTACTCACCAAAATTGGTGCCTTTAGTTTTGCCGCTGACCATTCTTGTCAGCTCGATTATGACTTTTGGTGGCTTTTCTGAACATTATGAGTTTGCCGCGATGAAGTCCTCTGGAATTTCTTTACAGCGCGCCATGCGGAGCTTGATTGTCTTTATTGTTTTGCTGGGTATACTCACATTTTTCTTTAGTAACAACGTGATTCCTGCTGCGGAATACAAGGCAGGAAGCATGAAACGGAATATCGCTAAAGTGCAGCCAGCCATGGCAATTGTTGAAGGTGCTTTTAATGATGTTGGAAATATCAATATCAAGGTTGAAAAGAAATCAGGTAAAAACGGTCAAGACCTAGAGAAGATTATTATCCATAAAAAGAACCCGAAGCGGTCTGGGAATTATACAGTCATCAAGGCTGACTATGGAAAATTGGACTCTGAGGAGAACTCAAATGTTTTATCGCTAGAGCTTTATGACGGGAATTATTATGATGAAATTCATCCTAAAAGCTTTAAGGAAAGACGCAAGCTTCCTTTTGTGAAAAGTGAATTTCAGAAATATGTGATTAATATTGACCTATCTCAATTTAATCAAGTTGACATTGATGACGAAGACGACCATCCTTTTAAAATGCTCAATATCGCCGAATTGAAAGTGCAGTTAGATTCTTTCTCAAATGACTATATCAAAAATCTTGATCGTTATCAGAGAAGCATCAGTTTAAGAACTGGTTTTCGCCGTATGGTAGGCGAGAATGAAGACAAGATTTCGGATAGCCTGACTAATAATAGTAAACTGCCTTCTGATAAATTTGATCTCAATCCCTCAAAAAGCAGTCAGAAAAAGCGTGATGATTATGCCAAAATATTAGATGAGCAATCGAAGTCTAATTTAGATTCAATCCTTAGTTTATATAAAGATAAAAGTCAAAAACACCTTCTTAGCATTGCGATTAATACGGTGAACAGTATCACGCCGCAAATCAATGCCAAGAAAAATTTAACCAAGAAAAGACGGGCTTATCTCAATAAAATAGAAATGAAACTGCACGACAAATACGCACTGGGCGTGGCATGTATCATCCTGTTTTTTGTCGGGGCGCCACTGGGTGCAATTATCCGAAAAGGCGGTTTAGGCCTGCCGATGATTGCTGCGATTATCCTGTTTTTAATTTATCACTTTATTGGTTTATTTGCAAGCAATAGTGCTGAAGGTGGAAAACTATCACCTTTTGTCGGTTCGTGGATTTCAACAATAATCATGTTGCCTTTGGGGGTTTACCTCACTTATCGTGCTACAACAGATCAAGGATTTGTTAACCTTGACGTCATTACAGTTCCATTCCAGAAATTGTTAATTAAACTCAAATTAAAAAAGCCAAAGGATGACAATTCATAACTTTGGACTCAAAATATTCCTATGAAAAAGAAATCAGATCACTCTATAAAATTAGATAGCATTCAAGATGCAATTGAAGATATTAAAAACGGAAAAGTCATTATTGTTGTTGATGATGAAGATCGTGAGAATGAAGGCGATTTTCTTGCAGCAGCAGAATTGGTGACCCCTGAAATAATCAATTTTATGGCGCGATACGGCCGAGGTTTGGTCTGTACACCTTTGACGGAAAGTCGCTGTGAAGAATTGAATCTCCACACCATGGTTGGCAATAATACTGACCCGATGGAGACAGCCTTTACCATTACAGTTGACTTAAATGGAAAAGGTGTGACAACAGGAATTTCTGCTGGAGATCGTGCCAAAACAATCGAAGCTTTATGTGAAAAAGATACAAAAGCACATGACCTTAATAGACCTGGACATGTTTTTCCTTTAATAGCGAAAGACGGCGGTGTTTTACGCCGAACTGGTCATACAGAAGCAGCTATTGATTTTGCGCGTTTGGCAGGTTTAGAACCAGCTGGCGTCATTTGTGAAATCATGAATGAAGATGGCTCAATGTCGCGTTTACCAGAATTATATGAAGTGGCAAAAGAACACGATATAAAGCTCGTGAGTATTGAAGATTTAGTCGCTTACAGAATGCTACATGATTCTTTGATTGAAAAGAAAGAAGACTTCCAGATCCAAACAAAATTTGGTGAGTTCAGATTACGCGCTTATAAGCAAACGACCAATGACAATGTGCATATTGCCTTGACAAAAGGAACTTGGGATGCGGAAGAAGAAGTCTTAGTCCGGGTGAATTCAACTTTAGTGAACAATGACATTTTGGGAACTTTAACGAACAATGCTGACAAAAAATTGGACGATATGTTTCAGACATTAAATGCGCATCATTCAGGCGTTATTGTCTTTATCAATCAGAGCCCAGAAGGCTTGAATTTATTGAATAGGCTAGATGTTTTAAAAGAAAGCCAGAGAAGTGGTGATCTCACCAAAGCTCCAAGTGTGATTATGGATAATAAAGATTTTGGAATTGGCGCACAAATCCTACATGATTTAGGCATTCATAAAATCAAATTGATGTCGAATTCTAAACAAAAAAAGCGTGTGGGAATGATTGGTTACGGCTTAGAAATTACCGAATACGTCAACTATTAAGCTTTTTTATCATTGGATTTAAAAAAATGCACGGATTTGGAATCCGTGCATTTCGTTTTTTAACTCAAAGCGCTTTAATCTCAATGATGTCGGTCAATTTTGTAGAATAGTTTTGACTGAGGTGATTTTGGCGCATTTTCCATCTGTGTTTTAAATCTTGATTTCCAAACATGACTGTGTGTTTCCCTAAGCTTTGATTGAGGGCGTCAATCTGCTGCATCAGTGGAAAATGCTTTGGGTTTTCTTCAGTAAAAAGAGCAGTTTGCTTTGCGTTTTGAGGTGTCATTTTAGAAACAATAACGCCAGCCTTTTTGTAGGCTATACCAGACTGATATATTTTATTTAAAGCTATTTTTGCAAACTTCACCAAATCAAGACTTGAGTTCGTCGGGTAGGGGAGTTGTACCGAAATACCTTTGTTGTGATAGGCCGTATTTTCTTTAAATCTGTTGCTTTTTAGAAAGACATAAATCGATTGACAACAACTCTCTTGGCGGCGCAATTTTTCACCACACACAATGGCAAAACTACAGACGCGTTCTGTGATATAGCTCAAATCTTCATATTCATAATCGAAGGAACGGGTGGTGGCAATTGCTTTTTTATCAGTCAAAGCATTTAAGTCTAAAGTTTGTTCACCTTCAAGTTCCTTTTTGAGGCGCAAACCAACAACGCTCATGTTTTTTCGAACCCAAGCATCATCGAGTTGTGTGAACGCATCAGCTTTTTGTAAACCTAAAGCTTCTAAGCGTTTTTGATGCTGCCTGCCAATTCCCCAAATATCTTTAATGGGGAGCCAATGCAATGCTTTTCGGCGAAGTTTCTCTGTTTTGATCAGGTAGATTCCACCTGTGTGTTGTGGATATTTTTTGGCGATTCTGTTGGCCACTTTACTGAGTGTTTTTGTTTGTGCCACACCAATACTAATCGGTATTCCTGTTGATTTTTCAACACGTTTTTTCATTTGTTCTAAATGTTGCTCCAGACCAATTTTATCAAAACCTTTGAAGTATAGGAAGGATTCGTCGATGCTATAGATCTCAATATCCGGTGTGAACTCCCCGAGGATATTCATGATGCGCGCACTCATGTCACCATAAAGCGCATAATTTGATGAGAAAACTTGGATATTTTTTTGTTTGAAAATTTTTTCAAATTTAAATGCTGGCGCTCCCATAGGAATGCCAAGCGCCTTTGCTTCATTACTTCTCGCGATGACACAGCCGTCGTTGTTGGATAGTACTACAATGGGTTGATTTCTTAAATTCGGATTAAAGACACGCTCACATGAGGCATAAAAATTGTTGCAATCCACCAAAGCAAACATTAGAGAATTTTTTTAATCACTGTTGTGACAACACCCCAAATGATAAAATCATTTTCGGAGTAAACAGGAATGGGTTTGTAATTTTTATTTTCAGCAACAAGCCAAAGTTGGTCTTTTTGGCGCAAGACGCGTTTGACTGTAAATTCTCCATCGAGAAAGCAAACAGCAATACTGTTATTTTTTGGATCAAGACTTTTGTCAATAATAAGTAAGTCACCATCATTGAGGCCGGCATCTATCATGCTGTCACCACTGACTTTTCCAAAAAATGTGGCATTGGGATGCTTGATAAACTCTTTGTTTAAATCAATATGTAAATCCAGAAAATCTTCGGCAGGACTCGGGAACCCGGCGCTTATTTTTTCTGTTAAAGGGAGAACGAGACTTTCGTTAAGTTCTATTTTTCTGAGTTCGATCAGTGATGTCGCCATAGCTTATTGTATTCTTCTCAATGATCTGCGAAATTAGGATAAATTCCATTTATAAAGAAATAATCCAAGTTGTTTAACACGAGCAAAAAAATTGCAATAAACATTGTACTATTATATGCGACATATAAAAGCATGATTTTTTAAAAAGTTATATATCTTTGAGGATATATGCTAGTTGTAGTCAATTTCCACAAGAAGGACAGTTATTTTCTATATCTACATCGTAAACCTTACCACATTCGCATTTTGTCAAACCATGTATTTGTGGAAACTGTTCGCTTCGCCCTACAACATTGGCTATACTTAATGCTCTGTCTCGTTCCTTAATATAGTTTTCGATTCGAGCCTGTATAGTTTCATTATTACAATCAGTGGCAATTAAATACCTTACGTCTTTTACTACTTGTTTTATGTTGTCTTCCATTTCAATTGATTTTTGTCGTTAATAATCCGCACTAAGCATAGCCTTTACCGTTATGCGTCAGTTTAAACCAAACTCGAAACAATAGATGAAATATTTACTTTTATCAATATTTTTAATTTTAACAAATCTTGGCTTTGGACAAAATAATGATAAGCAGGAATTAGGATTAAAATCTGAAAATGAAAAGTGGATTCAAAATTTAGAAAAAATAGATTCTAAAGAAATGCAAATTCAATTCATAATTGAAAAAATAAAGCAAGACTCAATAATTGACTTTAAAAACGTATCTGATAAAATAGTAATAAAACACGTCGAAAACATAAATGACGCATTAAAAAGGCAAACTAAATGTAAAATAATGTTTTTTCTGTCTCAAAAGAAATTTGGTCA
>JAKDUG010000112.1 GCA_030457805.1 Psychroflexus sp. | reverse complement strand
ACAGAAGAAGATAAGACCGAAATTCATCGTTTGGCTTCTGAATCTGTCAAAAAAATGACAGCTGCCATCACATCAATTTATCCATATTTAGGTGTGAAAGCCAGCCGAACAGATCAGCAACTCAATCAGATTTTTAGAGATTATTTTACAGCGACACAACATCATATTTTTAGATAGAAGTTGATGGTTTTGTGTTTTCTTCAAGCAAAGATTTGAGTTCTTTCAAGGATTCTTCTTCAATTAAGTCAGGATTGATTTTGAGCTTATGAGTTTCAGATTCGAGAATGATATCGCCTTTTATGTTTTTGATTTGCTTTTATCTCTTGAAGTTTTATTTTTTGAGTTTTCACTTTACATAAAAATCATCAAATTTAAACAGCTGCATAAAGTTGATGCTTTCTTGCTTTTTTATGTTCTTCATCAAATAAGTATCAATATGCTTATTTCTGCTTTTGTGGTTATAAAGAAAATCTAACTTTAAATAGTATTTGAGAAGGTCTTAAATTGTAGTTCGTTTCAATATAACTGTAATTGTTAATATTCACTGTTTTGTAGTTTTTGATATCAAAAATATTATTCCATTGTAGTTCAAAGTCTATGTTTTTCTTTTGCCAAGTGTAACGATAGATCAAATCTGCAAAGAAGTTATCACTGTTTTTAGAAAACAAATTGTTTTTGATGTACTCTGTTTTTAAACCGAGGTATTGATTCTCTTTTGGATA
Organism: Psychroflexus sp.; assembly: GCA_030457805.1. Classification (GTDB taxonomy): domain Bacteria; phylum Bacteroidota; class Bacteroidia; order Flavobacteriales; family Flavobacteriaceae; genus Psychroflexus. The sequence continues at coordinate 6,193 of JAKDUG010000112.1, read as the reverse complement.
GATATTGATATTAAATTTGTGAAATTGCTGTGTGATATTTTGGTTATTTTGACTTTGAATTTTATTTTTAGAGAATTGAAAAATGGATTCAAAATTGACACTTAACCAATCTGTTATATCTGTGTCTACCTTGCCTTTTAATCTCCAGTTTTGATTAGATATATCTGTGATTTCTGAATTTAAAACTTGTTGAAAATCCTGCAAACTATAGTTCACATTTAGTGTTATGTTGGTGTCAAAATTCCTGAAGTATTTGCTAGCCCGCGTTGACAAGTTATGGCTGTGGCGTTTGTTATCTTCTTCAATCGCTCGTAATTCTGAAGCGCCATTCTCTAAAATTTGATTGCTATAAAGCAAGTTGTTTTCTGTTGTTGTATTTGTATAACTTAAAGTGAAAAATAGAGATTTAATCGGATTTCTATACCTAAAAGAAGCTGAGTAATTCAAGCTCTGCATTTCTGGTAAAGGCGCATCTATGCGTTGGATATTTCGATAGTTTTTTAAAATATAATTGTAATACACCTGATTAATTGTGCCAAATTGGTTGCTGAGGTTTGTGGCTGCTCTGACGCGCCAATAGGAAGAGAGATCGTAATTAATAGATAAACGCGGCTCAAAAGTGAGACGATTAAAATCTTGCTCTTTTTGCAAAGGTTTGTCGTTTAATTGATAGCTGTGGAGGTGGACAGGCGTTATCGCTTCTAAGCGCCAATTGTTTTTTTTGTATTGGGTTTTTAGCTTGAAATAAGCTTTTGAACGTGTCCAATCTAAGTTGTTATCAATATTGTCTTGAATGCTAGAAGCGTTCGTGAAAATGCGACTTTCTAACTTTTGCTTTTCAAACTGTAAACCTACTTTCGGATTGAAGCTAAAAGATTGCCATCCTTTTGTGAAGCCTAAGGCGTTGTTGGTATAAAAAGTGTTTAAATCTATGTCTTGAGTAACTTCATCATAGACTTCTCCATCATTTAATAAATCTTCAAACTGCCCAGGATTAACCGTCAATGATTGTGGTGTTTTATTAAATCCAACATAAGAGTTTAAGGTCATCAGTTGTTCCCCAATAGGGAAAATAGTCTTGAGTTTATTGGAGAGTTTGAAATAGCGATTACTTAAGTTTTGGGTTAAAGGCGTATTGTCAGTTTGGATGCTTCCGCGTTGACTATCCCAAGAACCTTGAAATTGTAAACTGTTTTTTAAAAAGTTTTTCTTTGTATTCCTATGTAGTGTCAAGTCTGCCTCTAATGTATTTGTGTAGAGTTGATTGTATTTATTTTCGGCCAGCGCTATGGTGTCATTTGCTGTAAAAAATTGAGTGTTGGTAGAGCCTTCTTGTTGTTGATAGTCATTGAGGTAAGATACATTGAGGCGCAACTCGTAATCTTTTTTTAGTTTTTGTAAATAATTAGCTGACAGTAAGTGAATATTATTATCAAGCCAACGTTTTTCTGAAAAACGAGGCGCACTTAATTGCTGAGTAGCTAGCCAATCTTGCTTTTCAGAATTGTTCTCAAATTGATTCATGAGATCTTCAATGGTGAGTGTTTTTAGCTGTTGACTAACATCATTACCTGTATTATTAGCTTGATAAGATGTAAGCATCTGTTGTTTTTTAGTAAACAACATGGGCGTTAAGTTAACATCCCAAAGTAAGGGAGATAAACCAGAACCAACTTCTGCTTGCCCCGTGAAAGTATAGCTGTTTTTGAGCTTGATATTGATGGCTGCTTTATCTGAATACACCAAACTATCCAAAATTTTCGTTGGTTGGTGGTTTTCTAAAACCTGAACTCTACTCACTTCTTTGTGAGGCAAATTACTGTTAGCGAGGTTGTATTTGCCTTCTAAAAGGTCAAGGTTTTCTATATAAAATTTATTAATAGGTTTGCCTTGATATAGTATCTTTCCATCTGAAAGCACTTCAATGCCTGGCATATTTTTAAGTGCATCTGCAAGTGTGCGATCTTCTTTTTTAGCAAAAGCACTAACGGCATAATTAAGCGTATCACCTCTGCGCGTGATAGGATCAGACTTGACGATCACTTCTTTTAGTTGAGTTGCTTCTTCTTCTAAAACAAAATCTAGGGTTTGTGTTTTGTTAGCAATGATTTGAACCAAAGTTTTATAACCCATAGCTCTAATGTTGAGCCGTACTTGGTTAGACTGGCTTTCTATAGAAATAGAAAATGAACCATCTTTTGAAGAAATGCCATAATCTAAAATATCATCTGTTTGAAGCTTTGTGATTGTTACGCTAGCACCCGAAACGGAATTTCCTTCTTTAGTTTTTAAAGCGCCATCAATTGTTGTTTGTGAAAAACAGGTAATAGAAAACAAAAAAAAGACATTTAAAAGTAAGACTTGTCTCATAGATCATCATCCTTTAATTCGATAGGATTACTGTTTTGTTTCTTCTTGTTTTTAAATTTTTGTTTAATTATTCTTTTTGTCTCTTCTGAAAAAAAGGCACCTTGCTCCTCCATGTAAGGAATGGGGTTTGAGTAAAAGCTTTCTTCAGTGGCTCTATACTCATTTTTTGAAACGGATGGACCATTTTGATCATAAGCTAGAGTCAATGTTTTATTTTTTTTAAAATGCCTGAAACTAATCATACTGTATTCAATCTCATTTTTTGTATCCTGTAGTTTAACGATTAATCCTGGCAAGCCTGAAAACTTGTATGGACCTGCAGAAGCTGGAATTTCGTCTGTGTACCATGCGATATATTTTCTACCTCTAAATTGAGTTTCAGCTTTTCTTAATTTCATGCGATTAAGACTGTCATGCACATTCAAAATTTTCCATTTTAAATCAATTGCATCATTGTAATGGTAAGTTTTGTCATAAAACTCATTATAAATGCTTAACTTTTGCACATCTTCTTTTTTTAATATTCTTTTGTTTGAAGATGCTTTCGGTAGTGTTTTTAGCATAGCAATATCACTGAAGTTAGCATTTTGTAAAAGTGTGTCTAAATTTATTCTGTTATTACTGACAAAGAAAGAGGAGTTGTCACCCATGTAAAGCGAGAAGTTTTCCATTCTTTTTTTAGATGTCTTATCTGTTGAATCAGTTTGCTTAATAAAGCTATATTCTGCTGCGGAATTATAGAAGAATTTCTTTTGTGCATCGCTTGAAGCGCAGATTAAAGATATAATTAAGATGAGATACAAGCGTTTCATTAAAAACTAATTTCAATTTCATTGTTTCTTAATCTTTGTGCTTTTTTCTGTATTCTTCTTTGAGAACCTTTTACTTTAATACCACTGTTTCTTAATTCCGATACGAAGTTTTTCTTGTAGGCATTATGAGACTCAAGATACTCTTTTTTTGACACTTCAGTACCCTTTTGAGGATCAAATTCAAAGCTACTTTTCTTTTTTTGAAAAGATTCTAATTCAAAAACATAATGTCCTTGAGCATCCTCAATCTTTATAATAAGCCCTGGTAAACCTTTAAATTTGTACGGCCCGTCACTGATTGGGATTTCATTTGTAAACCAAGCTTTATAGTTTCTGCCAGCAAATCGCGTTTTTGCTAGAGTGCATTTGTAACTGTTGATGACTTGATTCTTTCCCATGATTTTCCAGTCAAGTTCATCTTTATCCTTGTAGTTAAAATCATTTGAATTAAAGGAGTTTTGAACCAATGTTTCTTTTGCATTTTTGAGTATTCTAAATCCAAAATGCGATGACTTTTTTTGTGAAATCATCTTTGAACCTAGCATTTTCATAGACATATTTTCTTTGTTTTCGGCCAATGCAATTAATAGAGAATCATTATATTGGTTGTTAACACTTTCAAAGAGTGAATAATCATCTCCGATCAACAAGCTCATCTTTTCATGCTGGCTGTCCGTATCAGTAGAGTCTCTTTGATATTTTAAATCATAAATCACCTCGTAATTTGATGTGTCAGTTATTAGCTCCTGGCTATACATATTTTGGTTGATAGAAATAATAACAGCAAATGCGAATAAAATTTTAGACATAGTTTTTATTTAATTTGTAAAAAAGTAACAAGCCGCCAAAGACGCGTTTGGAGCTGCTAAAGTAACATTAGTTTTTACACAGCTGATCGTCTAAATCACTAACTTTTTGAAGATAATCATGTATATCATCATCTTCTTCGACAAAAACCTCTCCTTGTTCCCCACAAGATGTCATGACAGTAACATAGTGATTAGGTATGCCAATTGTTTTTGTAAATAAAGCAAAAGAACCGATTGAGGTAAAAGCTAGTGTTAAAATAAATTTTTCATTTTAAAATAATTTAATAGTTAATTATTGAACTAAATGACTTAGAGTCAAAACAATTCTTGTCGCAGATTTTCTGCTTTGTAGTGTGTTGTGTTTAATCTTTTAAAAGCGTTATTTCAGTTTGGCCAAACTTATCTATTTTAAACAAATATAATAAAACACAGAATATTTATGATTATCAAATATATATATATATATATTAAATCTAGCGTAATATCTTAATTTTTTTATTAAATATTTATTTATAAGGAAGTATAATGACTGAAGGCATGTGGTAATCAGCTTTTTTAAATTTCAAGCTTTGGAAGTGTATTAAACTTGACTCAAATTTTTTTCACATAAAAAAAGCTGCCTCATTAAAGACAGCTTTCTCAACAAAAAAAACTCAATCACAACTTAATTAGAGCCAATATTTCCTTGCGCTAATAAAACATTAAGTTCACTTGCACTTTTATGGACATTGATATATCCATTGTAATCTAAAGCATCTTGGTATCCAAACATGCTCCCATCATCTTGCATCGCGATATTTGTCATTGATAGACCAGTTTCTCCATTAACAGGATTTAAACCGACAACAATATCACCAGGATTGTTGATGTCTCCCATGTGAATATGCGATGGGTGGCTGTTGCCAGACATTGTTCCCATCACATCAAGGACGAGTAGAGCTTCGCCATTCATTCTTTCGTGAAAAACAGCTTCACCATCAACACCAGAATTATCAACTGTTCCTAAAGTGTAAGCCATAGACTCGCCAGTCAATTCATTTTGTCCGATATCGCCTTGCGCCACAAGCGTTCCTAAATCATCTGCACTTTTATGAATGTTAATATAACCGTCAAACTCTAAAAGGTCATCGTAAGTAATTGCAGTTCCATCGTCAAGCATTGCAACTTGTGTTGCGCTCATGCCAGTTTCACCATTCACAGGCGTAAAAGTCACAGCAATATCACCACCTTCAGCAGCTGTATTCATGTGGATATGCCCTGGGTGTTCACCATTTGCAGGCGTTCCATCTAACATGATTTCAATAAGCGTTGTCCCGTTTACACGTTTAGTGAATAAAGCATCTCCCATAATATCTGGATTAGATTTACTTCCTAAAGTGTAAGTTTTAGAGTCATCAGTCAATTCATTCTGACCGATGTCACCTTGTGCTACTAAAGTTCCTAAATCATCTGCACTTTTATGAATATTTATATAACCGTCAAAGTCTAACAATTCATCGTAAGTAATTGCAGTTCCATCGTCAAGCATTGCAACTTGTGTTGCGCTCATGCCAGTTTCACCATTCACAGGCGTAAAAGTCACAGCAATATCACCACCTTCAGCAGCTGTATTCATGTGGATATGCCCTGGGTGTTCACCATTTGCAGGCGTTCCATCTAACATGATTTCAATAAGCGTTGTCCCGTTTACACGTTTAGTGAATAAAGCATCTCCCATAATATCTGGATTAGATTTACTTCCTAAAGTGTAAGTTTTAGAGTCATCAGTCAATTCATTCTGACCGATGTCACCTTGTGCCACAAGCGTTCCTAAATCATCTGCACTTTTATGGACGTTGACGTATCCGTCAAAATCTAGAAGTTCTTCATAAGTAATGGCGGTGCCATCATCCATTGTCGTAAATGTAGTCGAACTCATTCCTGTTGAACCGGCTACAGGATCTAAACTGATAGCAATATCACCACTTTCAGCAGCCGTATTCATGTGGATATGTGCAGGATGCATGCCGGAAGTTGGACCATTGAGATCTATTTCTACCGTGATACTTTTGTTGTCATTTTCTGTAAAAGTCACCATTCCTGAAATTGCTGGATTGGAAACTGACATCAATTCGTAGGATTTATTTTGTCCCAATGTTGGAGGTATCATCCCATCGTCGTCGCTATTACAACTTGTGAAAGTTATAAATGTAATAAGTAAAG
>JAKDUG010000011.1 GCA_030457805.1 Psychroflexus sp. | reverse complement strand
ATTTTTAATATGTTTTTAGTGAGTGATTGTTTGATGATGATTGACTTTTATAGAAAGCTTATTATTGCGATCTTTTTTTGTCAGTAATTGATAAGTTTTGATGGTCTATACGCGTTGCATCTGTTGGTTAGCCATGCTAAAACAGGAACGATTTTCTTAAAATAATCTTTGATTTTTTAGTGGTGTTTCATGACATAGTTTATTGGTCGTGAATTATAACGACAATAATAATGACAGTGGGACTACCGACTTTAAAAGCTATGAAAAGATGATTTTAGGCGGCCAATTGAGGAGGCGGGGATAAGCTATCTAAATATAAGTAGCTTAATTCTGAAGAAGAATGTGCGTTGAAAGTGGCAATCGGTTCTTGATAATCAGCTTCCCAAGAAAACAGAACAAATTGATACTGTGATGTACAAAAGCCATTGATAGGAATCACGAGTGAAGCGAATTGGTCAGCTTGTGCAAAATCAGCTGTTTTGACTGACTGGTAAAAATCACTTTCTGTTCCACAATACATTTGATTGATAAAGGTGACATCACTTTTATCAAATACGACGTTTAAGCCATCTGCATCTATGGCAACAAATTTTGCTATAAATATCAAGGTTAAGAGTACCGCTATGTATGTTTTAGCTTTCACGAATGACGAAAATAAACGGAAGAATAATTCCTATATGTAACTTGTGTTACACAAGTGTGTTAAAATTACTTTTAAGAAATGTCTTCTTCAATTTTCTATAAATTTAATTCCTACTTGTACAAATGTATGAATTGCTTTGGAAATCACAACTTTATTTTTGGAACGACTCTTTTTATCGTTAGAGTCGGGAAGAAAAGTTTTTCCAAAAATTAAAAACTCTTAGGAATTAACGCTGCAACTTTATATGAAAATTTTTAAATTATAGCAATGATTTGCTTTTGATGATATCCGACTCACTATTCTATAACTATCTGCGCTGACAGATTTTTTATGTGTTTTTAATTTGCTAAATTTAAAGACTGAACCTGTAAATAGTCTATATCTCTATCAGTTTTATGGCCTCAGAAATGAATAAAATTTATCATATAAAATCTAAAACTCATGAAAGACAAGAAAAAAAAATTAACATCCGTCTCAGGTCGGCCAATTGCAGAAAATCAGAATGTCAAAACTGCAGGCCGAAGAGGGCCAATGCTTATGGAGGATTTTTGGTATCTAGAAAAGCTTGCGCATTTTGATAGAGAAGTAATACCGGAAAGAAGAATGCATGCCAAGGGTTCTGGTGCTTTTGGAACATTTACCGTCACTCACGATATTACGAAATACACCAAAGCCAAAATATTCTCTGAAATTGGAAAGAAAACAGAAATGTTTGCTCGCTTTTCAACTGTTGCAGGGGAAAGAGGTGCTGCTGATGCCGAAAGAGATATCAGAGGTTTTGCTATGAAATTTTATACGGAAGAAGGGAATTGGGATTTAGCCGGAAATAATACGCCTGTCTTTTTTCTGAAAGATCCTTACAAGTTTCCTGACCTTAATAAGGCAGTGAAGCGCGATCCGCAAACAAACTTGAGAGATGCCAATAATAATTGGGATTTTTGGACACTTTTACCAGAAGCTTTGCACCAAGTGACGATCACGATGAGCGAAAGAGGGATTCCGAAATCATACCGACATATGAATGGTTATGGGAGTCATACCTTTAGCCTTTTGAATGCTGATAACGAACGTTGTTGGGTGAAATTTCATTTTAAAACAGCACAGGGTATTGAGAATTTAACAGATGCCGAAGCGCAAAGCCTCGTCGGAAAAGACAGAGAAAGTAACCAACGTGATTTGTTTGATGCGATTGAAAATGGTGACTTCCCAAAATGGAATTTAAAAGTACAAATCATGCCAGAGGCTGATGCAAAAGATTACCGCTTTAATCCTTTTGACCTTACTAAAGTATGGCCACATTCAGATTATCCATTGATGGATGTTGGCGTAATGGAACTCAACAGAAATCCAGAAAATTACTTTGCGGATGTTGAACAAGCAGCTTTTAACCCGGCGAATGTCGTTCCAGGAATTGGGTTTTCTCCAGATAAAATGTTGCAAGGACGTTTGTTTTCATACGGAGATGCGCAGCGCTATCGATTGGGTGTCAATCATTATCAAATTCCCGTCAATAAACCCAAATGTCCATTTCATAATGCGCACCGCGATGGAGCAATGCGTGTAGATGGCAATGAGGGATCGACGCTTCATTATGAGCCAAACAGTTATGACCAATGGGCCGAAAGCAAGGAATATGCTGAACCTGCAACGCCTTTGGATGGTGAAGCTTTTCATTATGACCACAGAGAGGATGATGATTACTATACACAACCAGGAAATTTATTTAGAATAATGTCTCCTGAAAAACAGCAGGTCTTGTTTGACAATACGGCACGTCAGGTGGGAGGAGCTGAAAAGTTTATACAAGAAAGACATATTAAGAATTGTTATAAAGCTGATCCCGACTACGGAAAGGGAGTCGCAAAAGCTTTAGACATTAATCTTGCTGATTTAGATTTGTCTTAAAATAAAGAAGTAAAAACATCGGAAGCTGAGTTTATATTTGAATTTAAGCGCTGTTATTTTCAGACATAATTGTTTGAAAATGATGGCGTTTTTAGTTTTAATGGTGTTGGTCTGATGAAAAGATTTCATCGATTAGTAAGTCGGTCATACAAGCTTAGAGCAATTTTGCTTATTGAGGGTATAAAAAAGAATGCGCTTTATTGAGACCAAGTTTTACAGGAGAAGATATTTATGCTTGTAAAAAGAGAAATGACGAAATAGATTAAAATGGAGTTGCTAACTTAGCCCGCATTGAAAGTTAAGAAAAATAATAATCTTAATTTTGAAAGATGAAAAAGACCCGTAAGAAATATGATAACGCCTTTAAAGAAAGAGCCGTTCAATTAAGTAAAGAAAGGAAAAACCTTTCCGAGCTTGCGCGTGAACTTGGCATATATCCATCACAGCTTTATAAATGGCGTAAAGAAGAACAGGAGTTTGGAGCTGGAAGTTTCCCAGGAAATGGGAGCCTAAAACAGACTCCCGAACAAGAACGTATAAGCGCGCTTGAAAAGAGACTTAAAGACGCAGAACTGGAACGGGATATATTAAAAAAAGCAGTCGGCATCTTTTCCAAGAGCGATCGATGATATATAGTTTCGTCAAGAATCACGAGACGCTATATCCGATTGAAAAGATGTGTAAGATGTTAGGTATAGGGCTTAGAAGTTATTATGATTGGAAAAGTAACTCTATTTCTGACAGAAAACTAAGAAGTATAGCGATCAAAGAAGAAATAAAAACTATTTATTTTAAGAGAAAACAACGATATGGTAGCCCAAGAATAACAATGGATTTGCAAGCACAAGGAATTAAGGTTTCTAGAGTCACAGTGGCCAAATATATGAGAAGTATGAAGCTTCGTAGCAAGCTAGGAAGGAAATTTAAGGCAACGACAGATTCAAAACATACACATAGGATCATGGGAAATATTTTGAATAGAGAGTTTAAAGTAATCAGTCCTTCAAAGGTATGGGTGTCAGATATTACCTATATCCATACCAAGGAGGGATTCTTGTATTTAACGACTGTTATTGACCTCTATGACCGTCAATGTATAGGTTGGAGCATCAGCGAAGGCATGAGCACCGAAGAAACCTCGCTTGCGGCCTGGAAGATGGCTGTCAAGAATCGCAGCATCACTAAAGGTCTTGTGTTTCACTCAGATCGTGGCGTACAATACGCTTGTGAAAAGTTTGTCAATACACTAAATTCCTATAAAATAATTACCAGAAGTATGAGTCGAAAAGGTAATTGCTGGGATAATGCTGTTGCTGAAAGTTTCTTCAAAACCTTAAAATCAGAGCAAATCTATGGTAACAAACTGGTATCTAAGGCACAAATGAAGATGGATCTGTTCGAATATATCGAGATATGGTATAATAGAGAACGGAGACATTCTGCCATAGGAAACCTTACAATACAAGAGTTTTGGAAACAAAAATCAAATATTAAAAATGCAGCTTAACTTATAATGCGGATTTCATTTGCAAGTCCAAAAAGATTTAGATACATTTACGAAGCTTATAGGAAATATATAATTATCAGCTAAAGTGAACATTAAATCTTCTATAGGGTGATCAAATAATTATTCGCTTTTTAGAGATAGAAAACAAATCATATGAACCAAGCAGAACGCATTGAGAAATCTACCACAACTATTTTTAAAGCAGTTTTCCCGAACACAACAAACCATTACGACACATTATTTGGGGGGAAGGCCATGCAATTGATGGACGAAACAGCTTTTATAGCTGCAACAAGGTTTAGTCGCCAGCAAATGGTGACTGTAAGCAGTGATAAAATTGATTTTAATAAACCTATTCCTGCAGGAACAATCATAGAATTAAGCGGATATATAACACATGTGGGACGGACGAGTTTAAAAGTGAGAGTTGATATTTTTGTCGAAGAAATGTATTCTGATTTTAGAGAAAAAGCTGTTTCAGGAGAATTTTCTTTTGTAGCGATCGATGAGAATAAAAAACCAGTCAAAATACATTAAACAATAAGGCCAGCAATTAATTCGATGTTTTGACTGAATTCACTTTCGGCATGTTTAAAGAGTTGATACGGTCATTTTCAATATCTGAAATTAAATTACATTAAAACCCAGTCAAAGTTAATGACATGCCAAGTCAATTGATGATTGTTCACAAATGTATTCTGATATGATTTCTTGAAGACATGAGTTGCCATAGGAATCTGGAATTTTAGGATCTTGGTTTTTTTAGCAGCACTTTCTGATAGCCTTGGTTATTGATTAGGTAAGTGATCAAAATAATGAATATTAGCGCAGCTTGTGCTAAGATTGTTTCTAAGGTGGGGTAGAAGCCCAGCCAATCGATTCGGATTAGCCAAGTAAATCCAGTGACTGAAATCCAACCACTTTCCTGAAGGGAATGGAATCCCTTGCCCATTAAGATGATCGCCAAAAGCATGATAATCCATGAGGAGTAACGAAAGAGTTGTCTGACTGGAATTTTTTTGGAGTATTTTTGATATAGGTAAATCATGACTGCAATACAAGCGACGGCTGCCAAAACGCCTAATCCTATCGCTGACTGGTTTTCTGGTTCGGATTCCAAACTGATGGCTTGCAGAAAAAGAATGACTTCAAAGGCTTCACGGAAGACCACCATAAAGGAGAATGCGGCCAAAGCAAACATCTTGTCTTTCTGGAGAAAACGGCCAATTTTATTTTCTATAAATTCTTTCCATTTTTTAGCATGCGAGTGTTTATGCAACCAAAATCCGACAAATAATAACACAAGAACAGCAAACAGTGAAATTAAGCCCTCCATGATTTCTCTGTTTTTCCCGCCAAACTGAATGATATAGTCTGAGAGAAACCAACCCGCAATTCCCATCATAACGGCTGTAATCCAACCGCCGTGAAGCCAAGGTAGCGCTTTTTTGACACCCGAAGTTCGGATCAAAGCGAGAACGACAGCTAGCACCAGGAAAGCTTCTAAACCTTCTCGCAACATAATGGAAGCAGACAGAATAAAAGTCAACCAATAATTCAGTTTATGATCTTTCATTAGTTGGTCTGCCTCGGCAATCAATGCCATTGCTTTATCTGTTTCCTCTTTCAGGATTTTCACGCCTTTATCTTGTTCGATGGCTTGTCGAACATTGAGCATTTGTTGCTCAATTTTTAGGGTGAAGTTAGGATCATTTGCGGTCAATCGTGCTTCAACGGGTTCAATCCCTTCCAAATAGGCGCTCAAAGCATTGGTTCGCGCCAAGGACTTGTTCCCTTGGGTATAGTTTTTTAAAGCTGAATTCAGATTCTCTTTTGCGATAGATAAGCTATTTTTTGAATCCTCTTTTGTAGGCGCCATTAAGCGCAAAGCTTTTAACTGGAGTGGAGCGCTGTCTGATTTTTTAGCAAGACTGGCCAGTAATTCTTCGTCAGAATGTGTCGCCACGTCTTTTAAAGAATTGGCGGAATACAGCATGTCAAATTGTTTTCTTAAAGCTGTTGTATCGGTTTCATTGTCCTGAAATCGCAGACCTTTGACATAAAAAGCCAGGTCCCAAAGTTGTGCCTCATTCAATTCTGAAAACGCACGCATGCTGGTTCCACTGACACCTAATTTTATAGTATTGTAGGCTTGAAAAGGTGAAACTTGGCGCATTAATTCTGTTTCGTGAAAGTCGGTTGGGGCAGGATCTAGACCTTCTCCCATTTCTCCATCGCCATTTCCTTTAGCACCGTGACAAGAAGCACAGTTATTGGCGTAGAGTTCTTTTCCACGTCTGGCATCTGGCCACAATTTAGGTGCCGTTTGGACACCTGTAATTTCAATCAAGTCGTTTCTTATTTGTCGCGCGAGATCACCGATTTTTTGTGCCGGTTCTTTTTCTTGGATGAGCGCCTTAAGTTTTTTTAAGTCGTCTAATAAATACATCTCTTTTTGGGTGAGAAACGCACCTTGCTCGGTCAGGTCGTAAGCTTGACCTGAAAATTCCAGCATCTCACTGTATTCTTGTGCATTAATGACCTCTCCATCTTGAACGCCCTCAGGATAGTCTCTTGCGATGTAATCCAATAAATGAATGACAGTTTCAGCATTTTGATCATTTGACTCGGCAAATGCGTTTGAAATAGGACATAATAAAAGTGCTAGCAAAAAGCTAAGAGAGAATGCTTTAAACATTGTTTAGTGTTATTATTTAGACTTAATAAGAACAAAGGTAGTAAAGTTTCTTGTTTCTATAGTGGTTTATAATGTTTTGTCGGAAGTTAATAAACCATGATATAATGTCTAAATTTGAGGCTGAACTTTCATATTTATGACTGGTATTAATTTATGATAGGGGGCGATCATCTTTATTTTAGAGCTATTGTAGAAAAAAATTGAGTAGAATTCCTTTAGCGTCAAGAACTAGATCACTCTTAGATGGCGCAGCTCTTTTCGACTTATTCATTTTAAAAAAAGCTTTTCAAATTCTAAGATGAAATTACTGTTGAATTTCTGCTTCCGATCGATTTTCGTGGAGCTGCCAGAATTTATCTGCTAAAATTTTTGGAGAATGGGTAGTGCTGTCTTCTTTAATTTGATCGCAGATAGTCAACATTCCTGCATAGATATTATCTTTCTCAAGGGTCGTGTTCAATTGAAAACCTAAATTGCGTAGAGCAGCTTTGCCCATACAGACCGATCCCATTTCTGGATTTGGATGGATAGCAAGACCGCCACCAGTTAATAAAACTGTTCCTTGATTTTCTTTAAGGTCTTCAAAAACTGTCTGCACCGCGTCAAGGGCACTCAACACGCCAACTTTAAAATCCTCACTTAGAGAGGCTGTGGTTTCTTCCATGATATTTTTTTGTTTCAATACCGCTGCATTATACAGCAAGGTATTCACAGACCCCATTGTATTCCGAAGCGTTTTAATGGCTTGATTTAACTGTGTTTCGTTGCCAGCATCAGCAGTTGTATAAAAAGATTTGATATCTTGGTTTTCCAAATCGGCAACTATCTTAGCCAATTTATCTGTTGTCCGACTAATCAGTCCGACTTTAAAGCCTTCTTGCCCGAATTTTTCTGCGACTGATTTGCTAAGGCCTGAACCGGCACCGATGATGATGATATTTTTTGTCATTGTATTTCTTTGTTTAAACATTAATTTGAAACGCTTTATTCATGTGGCAAAATGCCTAAGTTTGGAATTCCTATTTGCCTTTTATATGCGTGGGACTGCCATAGAATAATTCAGCGCTTTCCATGAGGGTTTCTGATAAAGTAGGATGCGGATGAATAGTGAGCGCAAGATCTTCAGCCGTCGTTCCCATTTCAATTGCCAAGGTCAGTTCAGGAATGAGACTTCCAGCACTTTTTCCAGCCACGCCACAGCCCAAAATCAGTTCTGTTTTAGCATCGATGAGCAGTTTAGTCACACCATATTTTTCGCCAATAGCAATGGCTCGGCCAGAAGCTGACCAAGGAAATTTAACAATCTTAACTTCGCGTTCTTCTGCTTTGGCTTGCGTTTCAGTAAGACCACACCAAGCAATTTCAGGATTGGTAAATACAATTCCCGGAATGGCTTTAGGGGCGAAAGCTGCACCATTATTTCCAGCAATAACTTCTGCCGCAATCCGACCTTCATGGCTGGCTTTGTGTGCCAGTAAAGGTTCGCCAGTCAAATCACCAATGGCATAAATATGTTGGGTTTCGGTTTGACGTTTTGCATTCACCTTTATAAATCCTTTTTTGTCAGTTTTGATGTTTGCCTTTTTAAGGTTGAGGCTTTTCGAATTTGGGATGCGCCCTACGGCAATCAATATTTTGTCAAACTTCTTGGTTTTGGATTTTTCTTTCCCTTTCAATTCAACTGAAATACTGTTTTTCTGAAGCTTGACATTTTCAACTTTGGTGTTGAAATACACCGCTTTAAATTTGTGTTCTTTTTCAAAAACTTTGACTAAATCACGGTCTGTTCCAGGAAGGAAGCCATCCGTCATTTCGGCAATGGACACTTGAGAAGCCAGGTTGGCATAAACGCTCCCCATCTCCAAACCGATATAGCCACCACCAATGACCAAAAGTGATTTTGGAATATTTTTTAAATCTAAGGCATCTGTAGAATCGATAATCTGTTTGTGGTCGATTTCAATGTCTGGCAGACTTGCTGGTGTGGAGCCTGTGGCGATAATGGCATTTTTAAATTTCACGGTGGATTTTTTTCCGTCTTCAGCTTCAACTACTATTTCAGTTTCATTTTTAAACCTTGCTTTCCCCTGGATATAATTGATGCCTCGGCCTTTGCTGAGTTGGCCTAGTCCATCAGTGAGTTTTTTAACGACACTTTCTTTCCATTGGCGTATTTTCTTTAAATCAATTTTGGGATCGCCAAATTCCAATCCGAAATCAGCAGCCTTTTCAGCTTCTTGCTTAATCTTACCCAAATGCAATAAGGCTTTTGACGGTATACAGCCGCGATAAAGACAAACGCCACCAGGATTTTTTTCAGGATCGATTAATGTGACGTCAAGTCCCAAGTCGGCAGCGCGAAAAGCCGCAGCATACCCACCGGGGCCAGCGCCGATAATAACTAATTCTTTTTTAGTGCTCATAACGCAATGTTTTAAAAATCTTTTCTTAATAAATTTGTACTTGACAGGTCTAGAGACAAAAAGATATTTTTAGGTGACTTTAGCTTAGTAATGCCTCAAATGGATCTTCTAATGCATTTTTTAGCCAGGTGATAAACCGAGCTGCTTCAGCGCCATCAATGAGGCGGTGATCATAACTCAAACTCAAAGGTAAAATCTTGCGGGCTTCAAGTTGTCCATCTACATAAATGGGTTTGGTTTGTGCGCGCGAAACACCCAAAATAGCCACTTGTGGATGGTAGATAATAGGCGTGAAATTTGTACCCCCAATACCACCGAGGTTGGAAATAGAAAAATTACCTCCCTTCATTTCTTCGCCTGTCAGCTTTTGGTGACGTGCTTTTTCAGCAAGTTTTGAGATTTCAACGGCCAAATCCACAATTCCTTTTTTATCGACTTTTTTTATAACAGGGAGAAGCAAGCCTTTTTCAGTATCGACCGCAATACCAATATTGATATAATCTTTTAAAACCATCTCTTCATTTTCGAGGTCAAGACTGGCATTGAATTTAGGAAATTTCTCTAAGCCATCAGCCACTAATTTTGTCAAAACTGCAGTGATCGTCAGTTTGGTGCCGGCTTTATTGGCTTTGTCTTGATTTTTGGACATATAGCCTTCAATTTCAGTGATATCTGCTTCATCAAATTGAAAAACGTGAGGAATATTCTGCCATGCGTTGGTTACTTTTGTGGCAGTTGTTTTGCGGATTCCTGATATTTTTTTGCGTTTGGTCTCTCCCCATTGACTGAAATCTGGCAACTCATTTTGGGATGTCCTTGAAGTTTTGCTGTCTTTTGCATGAGTTTTGATATCATCTTTACTGATGCGTCCATTTTCACCACTGCCTTTAACCTCAGAAATGGAGACACCCAATTCTCGTGCAAATCGGCGTACACCAGGTGAGGCTGGGACAGAAGGTTTTTCGTTTGTCTTTTTTTCTGATGAGTTTTTTGAAGACGTTTCCTCTTTGCCATTACCATCATCATCATCATCGGTTTTATCGTCCTCATTATTTTTCTTTTCTTCACTTTCGTCTACCTCTTCTTGCTCTTTATCTGTATCATCTTTTACTTCATCCTTTTCTGGTTTTTTTTGATCAGAGGTGTTTTTTTCTTGGACTTCAGTATCATCGGCGGAGGCTTCATTTTTTTTGTCTTTGTTATCATCTTCCTTATCATCAGATTCTTCCAAAGTCATAATAACATCGCCAACGTTGACTTCATCGTTTTCATTGACTTTGATTGACTTTACTTCTCCAGCGTGCGAGGAGGGAATTTCCACCGCGGCTTTATCAGATTCTACTGCAATGACGGATTGTTCTTTTTCAATAAGGTCACCTTCTGAAACTAATATTTCAGTGACGGTAGCGGTTTCAACGCCTTCTGATATTTGTGGTATTTTTATTTCTATTGCCATGTTAAATTTATTGTTTTTTGTGTTCTGATAAAAAAATGAAAAATCAATCGTGCATTTAGGTTGTTCTTGGGTTGTTTTTTCCCGGATTGATATTGAGATCTTTTGCTGCTTTTTTTAAGGTGTTGACTTTGATTTTTCCTTTCCCAGCTAAATCATATAATGCTGCATAAACAATGTGTTGATGACTCACTTCAAAAAAATCACGCAAAGGTTCGCGGTCATCGCTTCGACCAAAGCCATCAGTACCCAAACAGGTCAGTTTTTCAGGAAACCAAGAAGCTATAGATTGTGGCAGTGCTTTTACATAATCACTTGCTGCGACAAATGTGCCTTTTTCTCCTTTTAAACATTTCTGAACATAACAGGATTCTCGATTGATTTCAGCCTTCAAACGATTTTGACGTTCAGTGTCGATCGCATCGTCATATAAAGCTTTGTAGCTTGTGACACTCCAAATATCAACGCCTGCATCATATTCTTTTTCAAGAATTTCTGAGGCTTTTTGCACTTCGTTCATAATGGCACCACTCCCAAAAAGATGAACTTTCTTATTGGTTTTTTTATTTGATTTTTTGAAACGGTACAAGCCTTTTAAAATACCTTCTTCAGCACCTTTAAGCATTTCGGGCATCTGGTAGGTATCGTTTCCAACCGTTAAATAATAAAAAACAGGATTTTTATCGACAAACATATCTTTGATGCCATGCTTCACAATGGTGGCAACTTCATAGGCAAAAGCTGGATCGTAAGCTTTTAGGTTTGGAAAAGCCAAGGCATATAAATGGCTTTGGCCATCTGCGTGTTGTAAGCCCTCACCAGAAAGGCTGGTGCGACCAGAAATACCTCCAATCAAAAAGCCTTTTGCTTTGGCATCGGCCGCTGCCCAAATCAAATCGGCGGTGCGTTGAAAACCAAACATGGCATAGAAAAAGTAAAATGGAATAGTATTTATACCGTGCGTCAAATAAGTTGTTCCAGCAGCAATATATTCGCTGGTACAACCTGCCTCAGTAATGCCTTCTTCCATAATCGCCCCTTCTTCAGTCTCATTATAATAGAGTAAACTGTCTTCATCAACGGGTTCATATTGTTGGCCTTCTGGTGCATATATACCCGCTTGACGAAATAAGGACTCCATCCCGAATGTGCGGGATTCGTCAGGAATAATTGGAATGATGAGATCTTTGACATTTTCATCCTTCAAGAGTTGGCCTAACAATTGCACCATTACCATTGTCGTGCCGGCATCATCATCGCCAGAGCCATTGAGGAAACTTTCATAAATTTTATCGTCTGGTGCCTTTAACGTTGGGCTGTTGTCTTTGCGTTGTGGAATAAACCCGCCGAGGTCTTTGCGTTTTTTCTGTAGGTATTTAGCTTCTTTACTGTCCTTTTCAGGTTTAATAAAAGGAAGGTCCTCCAAATCCTTGTCAGAAATGGGAACATCAAAAAAGTCACGAAAATGTTTGCGTTCTTCTTTATTTAAGGTCTTGGTCTTGTGAGACACATTACTGGCTTCGCCAGCAGAACCTTGACCATAACCTTTGATGGTTTGTGCCAGAATAATGGTCGGTTGGTCTTTGTGTTCCACAGCAGCTTTGTAGGCATTGTATATTTTTAGAGGATCATGCCCCCCACGTTTAAGGTTTTTCAGTTCAGAATCTGTATAATTTTCAACCAATTTCTCCAAATTCTTATCTCTACCGAAGAAATCTTTACGCATAAAATCACCAGTGGCATGCGCATATTTTTGCAGTTGACCATCGGGCAACTTATTGAGGATCTTAAGCATTTTATCAGCTTTATCCTTTTCAAAAAGAGGATCCCAATCCTTGCCCCAAAGTACTTTGATGACATTCCAACCAGCACCCTTAAATAAAGCCTCTAGTTCCTGAATAATTTTTTGATTTCCACGAACAGGACCATCGAGGCGTTGTAAGTTACAATCGACTACAAAGGTGAGTTTGTCAAGCTTATCACGTGCTGCCACACTAATGGCTCCTCGGGCTTCGGTTTCATCCATTTCGCCATCGCCTAGAAATGCCCATACGCGCTGATCGTTAGACTTGGTGATGCCACGTTTGTACATATATTTATTAAATCGGGCTCTATATATTGCTTGAATAGGTCCTAAACCCATCGAGACGGTTGGAAAATTCCAAAAATCAGGCATCAAATGCGGGTGTGGATAGGAACTCAAGCCTTTATCAGATTGAACTTCAAAACGAAAGTTGTCAAGATTTTTTTTATCCAAACGGCCTTCTAAAAAAGCACGAGAATAAATCCCAGGTGAAGCATGGCCTTGAAAATAAACGCTGTCGGCATCTCCCTCTTTATCAGTTTTGAAAAAATGATTAAAGCCGACTTCCCATAAATCGGCAATAGAACCATAAGTGGAAATATGGCCGCCTATACCACTTGCTCTCTCATTGGCCTTGACAACCATCGCCATAGCATTCCAACGGATATAGGCAGAAAGCTGATGTTCAATCTCTAAATCGCCTGGATAGGCGGTTTCATCTTCAGTAGAAATGGTGTTGACATAAGGTGTATTGAAGGGCAAAGTCGAAGAAATGCCGTGTTTTTGTGCTTCCATCTGCAACAAATTCAGCAGTTCCGCAACGCGTTCTTCGGGTTCATTTTCTATAACCCATCGCAGAGAAGCGAGCCATTCTTGATTTTCTTGCGTGATGTTATTTTCTTGATCTGATTTGCTCATAATTGCTTTTAAAGGACGTTTTATTTCACTTAATTTATTAAATATTAATCTATAAGGTGATTCTTTAACGTATTTTTATCAATGGAAATTAATTTTCAGAATACCATTGATAACCCCAACCTATATTTTAAAAAATAGGTATTAGAGAGTGTTGCTAATTTTATCGAGAATGAACTTGTTGTTGAGGATCAGTACAGTTAAGTCTATTTGCTAAGGATTTTTTATAAAAAAATGAAAGTGTTTTTGCTATAGGCGCACAAGATTAGGAGTGAGTTAAGTGATTTAAGAGAGACTCAAAAGTTATGCTTTGATACATGGTGAAGGACAATGCACTCTTGGATCTTTAAATAAGCGACAGCTGTTGAGATCCTCTTTCATAAAACAAATGTCTTTCATCCGCTGGCACGAGATCTCCACCCGTGGCCCAGGCGATATGCGTTGCATTTTCTAGATTGAGTTGATGCGTTTTTGCATAGTTTGTTTTCTGCATCAATTGTGGACCGATTAAACCTGCCGTTGCCGAGGGCTCGAGGAAAATATTTTCGGTGTCTTTTAGTTGCGCTAAAAGTCTAAAAAGATGTGCGTCTTCAATCGTGAAAATGCCACTGATGAGATGTTTACTGATTTTTGTAGCGAAATGTGAAGGGCGTCCCACCGCCAATCCATCGGCTTCTGTTTTATTGTCAAGCCCGATATCTTGCACACTGATATTACTCATTTCGCCAGTCACTAATCCGGTTAAGACAGCTGGGCAATGTGTGGGTTCGACAAAAAAACAATGGACATTGTCTCCGTAAATTTGTTTTAGGCCAAAAGCCGTACCACCAGGTGAACCCCCAACGCCGCAAGGTGAATAGACAAATAGTGGATGTTTTGCATCAACAGTAATGTTTTGTGTTTTTAATTGTTGCGCAATCCGGAGTGCGCCGATGGTGTAGCCCAGGAATAAATCTTGAGAATCTTCATCATCGACAAAATATGCATTGGGATCAGCCTTTGTTTTTTCGCGTCCAGCAAAAATAGCTTTACTAAAATCACCCTCAAACTCGACAACAGTTACGCCTTTGTCGCGCAACAAATCTTTTTTCCATCTTTTGGCATCTGATGACACATACACCGTGACTTCAAAGCCTAATTTGGCGCTGATAATACCAATACTGAGTCCGAGATTTCCAGTTGAGCCCACGCCAATCTTATACCGACGAAAAAACGTTTTAAATGTCGAAGAAGTCAACACACTGTAATCGTCTCCCTTTTTCAAGTATCCAGATTTGAGTGCCAATTCTTCAGCGTATCTCATGATTTCAAAAAAGCCACCTCTGGCTTTAATGGAGCCGGCAATGGGAAGTTCATTATCACATTTCAGGAATAAGCGGCCCTTGATGTCGACCTTATTTTCATTTAAAAGAGATTGTAGCACTGGGATTTCTCGCAGCGGTGATTCTAAAATTCCTTGTGTTATTTCCGTTTCAGGGAAGGCTTTGACAAAAAACGGGGCAAAACGCTCCCATAATTGTTCTGCTTCTCTCATATCTTCTTTGTCGATGGAAAATTCAGGTGTTTTTCCCATCGATTTCAGGTCGGGATTTAGCCAAGAGACGGGCTTTGCCTTGGAGATGTTTTCAAGAATAGGCGAGTGATTCACGAAAGATTCTATTTTATTTTTTGAATACATAGGTCGTTATTTAGAATCATTAAAAATAATCAAATATATGCGATTTGCTTTTAAATTAAAGTTAATGTTTAAGCGTTGAAAATGATTGACCTAACTTGGTTTTTATCAGTGTAATTCTACTGGGAGCAAACCCTATGTTAGAGGACTTTGTAGAAAGTATACAAGAAAATTGAAGAAAATGGACAATATTAATCAATTCTTTATGTATAAATCATCTGAAGGAACCAGAAGTTATGGTAAAAAAATTGATTGGATTAGCGATGAATTTGGTACAATAGAAGAAACATTTCTTCCTCTAAACTATCCTTGTGGTAGTTATGTGTTAATTGATGAAGATGGTAATTATTATGTTCAAAAGGGGGAATACTACATTTTGGAAATTATTGATTTGTCAAAAAACAACTTTTGCTAATAATGGCTATAAGTGATTGCTTGTTCTCACCTACTTACGAATCCCGAAGCTTCGGGATTGACGAGATTAAAGTCTCTACGCGTATATTAACCTTATTCTGCTCTTTTGTTCTTTCTGATTATTATATAAAGCTCACTGATTTAATCAAACTTAAGTGGTCTATATAACATAGGGGAATCAGCAGTGAAATTAAAAAATTCGGCTCCTGCTAAACTTTGTGCTTGACCTAAAGTTTGGAACTTCGAAATCGTTTTGTTTTTCATATCCTAAGCCTTGTTTTTCATCGTTTCACTGGATAACACTAAATTTAGGAACACAATCCAATTTTTTCTTAAAAGCTTCATCTTATCCGTTTACCGATATGGTTAATTATCGGGTTTTTGTCAGATAAACTTGCATATCGGCTTTTAATCCGATATATTTGAGAAAACAAAAAATGATAGCGGTTATAACTGGTGACATAATTAATTCTCGGCAAGGCAATGTTGAGACTTGGCTAAACGCTTTAAAGGAAACCTTGAATCAATATGGAAGCGAACCTGAGAATTGGGAGATCTATAGAGGAGATAGCTTTCAATTATCATTAGTTCCAGAAAAAGCATTGCTCGCAGCCCATCATATTAAAGCAACAATCAAACAAACCAAAACACTTGATGTTAGAATGGCGATAGGCATAGGAGAAGAAAAGTACAAGTCTTCAAAAATAACCGAATCTAACGGTTCTGCCTATATAAATTCAGGTGTATGCTTCGAAGAGTTAAAGAAACAAACATTAGCAATAAAGTCAAATAATAAAAAATTAGACCATTCATTAAACATCATGTTTAGCTTATCGCTTTTGACGACTAATAATTGGAGCAGTACAGTTTCTGAAGTCATTAAGACTGCCATAGAAAACCCTGAAAAAAATCAGGAAGAAACCGCTGAACTTCTTAATAAATCGCAGAGCAGTATAAGCGAGGCACTCAAAAGGGGAGGCTTTGAAGAAATAATAAAAATGAATGCATTTTACGACAAAAATATTTCTCAACAATGATAGCATTAGTCATAAAATTATTAATTGCACATGTTATAGGCGATTTCGTTTTGCAACCCAATAACTGGGTAGCTGACAAAATAAGCAAAGGCTATCAATCAAAATATCTCTACCTACACGGTTTAGTACATCTCGTTTCACTGCTTGTCTTGCTAGGGTTTGATTTGTCTTATTGGCTATCCATAACAATAATAGTGGTTAGTCACTTGATCATTGACTTGTTTAAATTATCCTTAGAGGGAAAAATAAATGCCAGACTTTTATTTGCTCTTGATCAATTCTTGCATGCAGTCATAATTGGACTTGTTGTCTTTATCAATTTCCCATATAAATTAGAATTCGAAAAAATATATACTATAGAATCATTATTATTGATACTAGCCTTACTTTTAATCACCTTTGTGTCTGCTATAATTATGAAAATAATAATGAGCAAATGGGCATTAAAAGAAGATAAATCTGAAGATTCTTTAGAAAATGCTGGAAAATATATAGGAATATTAGAACGCCTTTTTGTATTTGCCTTCATATTATTAAATCAATGGAGTGCAATTGGATTTCTTATAACGGCAAAATCTGTTTTTAGATTCGGTGACCTTTCTAGAGCTAAAGACAGGAAGCTAACAGAATATATTTTGATTGGAACTTTGACCAGTTTTGGGCTCGCTACATCGATAGGATTATTATATCAATATGCACTGAAAAATTTATAAAAATGAAAATACAACAAAATATATAGTGCATGACAACTTCTTGGAATTGCGATGACAGCATACACAAACCTTTGCTAGAAATGATGAGAAAATCGCGGTAGTGAAATCAAATTCTCAAATTGATCATAGGTCCTGCTACAGCAAGTTTAATTGAAGCTTTTGGTGCGATTATGGCAATAATTAATGCATTAAGATTATGACTATTCTATATAAGTTGATGTTGGTTTTCTTTATAATTATTGAGATTTTTGCAATAGTGTTTTATGTTGAAAAATGAGATCACAAGTTTCCACAACCCATTAATCAGCATCCGACAGCTCGTATTTTGCAATGAACTATCAAATTGCAATCCTGTGAATGACCTACTTATAAATTACATATCTTTGAGGCTCTTAACGCGTGGCAATCAAGTCGGCAACAGATCTGGTTTAGGCTCAAAAAGATAAGCCTTCATCACAATTACAGAATTAAAAAAAATGTCAATAAATATTCAAGAACAAAAAGAAACTTCAGGTGATATGCTCATAGAATCAATTTTCAAAAAATTTGAAATTACAGCACTCAATCCCATGCAAGAAAAGGCAGGTGAAACGATTCGAGAAAAATCGGATGTCGTCTTGCTTTCCCCAACAGGAACGGGAAAGACGTTAGCCTTTCTATTGCCTCTTATAGAAACACTAGATCAAAACTGCGAAGATATGCAAATCCTCATCCTTGTTCCTTCGCGTGAATTGGCGCAACAAACTGAACAAGTCATTCGGAAAATGGGATCTGGTTTTAAGGTCAATGCTGTCTATGGCGGCCGTTCAGGTGCGCTTGATAAGATCGATTTAAAACACCGACCGGCAATTCTTGTTGGTACGCCTGGGCGAATAGCTGATAGGTTTAGAAGAGATGCTTTTTCTTTGGAATCAATAAAGACGCTTGTCCTAGATGAGTTTGACAAATCATTGGAAATAGGCTTTGAAAAAGAAATGGCTGAGATTATTGAAGCGCTTCCTCATGTTCAACAAAGGGTCCTGACTTCAGCGACTAGGGATGCTAAAATTCCAGACTTTGTCGGCTTAAAAAAACCAGTTTTTCTCAACTACCTCCAAGAAGGGGATTCTCAACTCACGATAAAAACAGTGCTTTCACCTGAAAAAGATAAGTTAGAAACTCTGGTGAAAGCACTTGCTTTTATTGGTGATCAACCCGGAATTATTTTCTGTAATTTCAAGGATGCACTCGAGCGGGTCAGTGAGTTTTTAGATGAAAATGAGATACATCATGATTGTTTTCATGGTGGTATGGAACAAATTGATCGGGAGCGAGCACTCGTCAAATTTAGAAATGGGACGAATCAACTCCTTTTGGCAACTGATTTAGCGGCGCGTGGACTTGATATACCTGAAATAAAATTCATTCTTCATTATCACCTTCCGCTGCGCAATAAAGAATTCACCCATAGAAACGGCCGAACTGCACGTATGAATCGTGATGGCGTTGCCTATATTCTGCATTGGGAAGGAGAGGATCTGCCAGATTTTATTCAGGAAATCGCGCCGGAGCATCTCAATATTGAAGACCAACAACAAACGCCACTTCATTCTCCTGAAAAATGGAAAACTTTATATATAACGGGTGGCAGACGTGATAAAATATCAAAGGGAGATGTGGCCGGTTTATTTCTGAAACAGGGTCAGATTCAAAAAGAGCAACTCGGTGTGATAGAACTCAAACAGAATTGTACCTATGTTGGCGTCCATACCGACATTGCTAACAAGCTTGTCGAGAAAACCAATAATACCAAGCTTAAAAAGAAGAAGGTGAGAATTAGTCTTATTTGATAAACACTCAATTTTAGCTGCGCTTACTGATATACATTCCAAATCTATTAATATCAGCAATAGCGGTTTTTGGGTTAATCCAGATGCTTTTTAAAATATCTCCTGGCTTCCTTCATGACTTTTGGCGCTAAAATTAATGTCGCAATCATTGTGGGAATTGCCATTAAAGCAAAGAAGCTATCAATGAGGTTAATCATCGCGCTCAAAGAAGTCGTTGCACCGAGTAAGATACTTATAATATAAACGTAATTGTAGTAATGTTTATGCTCAGCACCGACAAGGTACGACAGACATTTTGTGCCGTAGTAAGAAAAAGAAAACAGAGAAGAAATACTAAAAGCGGCGATACACAGCAATAAAATATAATCGCCAACATAGGGAATAGAATCCTTAAATGCGGCAGCCGTTAGACTCACACCGTTCACATTTGACGTTTGCCATATGCCGGTGACTAAAATACAAAGCGCGGTTAATGTACAAACCACCAAGGTATCTATTGCCGGCCCCAGCATAGCAACAAGTCCTTCCCGAATTGGTTCAGAGGTTTGACTGGCTCCATGCGCCATCGTTGCAGTTCCTATACCGGCTTCATTAGAAAAAGCACCTCTACGGATGCCGAGGATAATTAATCCCCCTAAAACCCCGCCGAGCATTGGGTCACCTTTATAGTTTTCCGCAGCAAAGGCATCTGTAAAAATCATTGAGAAATACTGGGGAACAACTTCAAAATTGACCACAAGGATAATGAGTACAGCAACAAAATAAAGAACGATCATGGCTGGTACCAAGCGAGAAACGGTTTTGCTAATACGCTGAATACCACCTAGAATAACGACTGATGTTAAGATGACAAGAACAATTCCTATGATGAGATTAGTGCCCAGCCCAGTGGAAATATCATTTGGTTCGAGTAAAATAAAATTGATGGCTTGGGTTAATTGATTGACATTAAAAACCGGAAGGGCGCCAACCAAGCCGGCGATACTAAAAAAGACAGCTAGAAATTTCCATTTCTTTCCCAGACCTTCTTCGATAAAGTACATCACACCGCCTTGGAGTTTTCCCTGGGTATCTTTTCCGCGATACATGACTGCAAGCGTATTCGTGAAAAATTTGGTGGCCATTCCTACGAAGGCACTGACCCATAGCCAGAAAATAGCACCTGGTCCGCCCAAAGTAATGGCAACGGCAACACCAGCAATATTTCCCATACCGACGGTTGAAGAAAGTGCGGTAGAGAGGGCTTGAAAATGATTGATTTCCCCAGGATCATTAGGGTTGTTAAATTTTCCTTTAAGGAGGTCTAAAGCGTGCTTTAAGTATCTAAACGGCAGGAAATTTGATAAAATAAGTAAATATAATCCACCTCCAACTAATAAAATAATCAAAGGGAACCCCCATATTGCTGATGCGAATTGGGAGGTGATTTTATCTAATGTATCCATAATCTGAATTATGTTGAAAAATATGAAATAAAGCAGTGCCTAACAAATCATATTCCCAGGTTTATTTTATGTCTTTGCTTATTTGTTTAAAATTTTTAAACGTTGGCTTTCATCTGACTGAATCCACTTTGACATGTTGTTATTCTTGCTATATTTTTTCAGCAAAATTAAATAGAATTGTAAAGTAAAAAGGAAAATAATCACTAATTAAAAGATAAAAGATCAGGGATGATTGAATCTGATTTAACAGGACACATCACAACTGAAAAAGGAGAGCGCAAAAATATCAAGATGAATATAAGCGGAGCATTTAAGGTGAGTTGTAGAGTCTTTATTGACGACAAAAACATGACATTTGAAAAGATAAAATAGATGGCCCTATAAAACGAACACACGATAAAAGGATTTTTTAAAGGAGTCTCTAAGCCAGGTTTTTATATTGAAATATTAGCAGTTGCCTTCAAAATTTATATTTTAGTAGTGTGCATTGATGACATCATTATTATTTTTTTAGATATGAAAAGAAAAAAAGACCTTTTATTACTTCACGGCGCTTTGGGAAGCCAAGCTCAGTTTGAACATTTAAAGAAACGCTTAGCGCCTCATTTTTGCGTACATGTTTTCAATTTTTCAGGACATGGCGGCAATTCGACGGATCAAGAGTTTACTATGGATGTTTTTTTGAAAGATGTATTGCGTTTCATGTCTGACAAAGCATTGCAGTCGACCAGTGTTTTTGGATATAGCATGGGAGGTTATGTCGCTTTGAAATTAGCGATGAAATATCCTGGAAAGGTAGAAAAAGTGATGACTTTAGGAACAAAAATCCAATGGAATGCTGAGACGGCTGAGAAAGAAGTTCGGCTATTAGATCCAAAAAAAATGCGCGAAAAAATTCCGCGATTTGTCGCTTTATTAAAAGAGGAACACGCGCCAGGAGATTGGAAAAAACTTGTCCTCAAAACAGCCGCAATGCTGCATGGTTTAGGAAACGGAAAAGCAATTGATTTGAAATGTTTTACAAGGCTAGAAACTTCGGTTTTGGTGTGTCTGGGATCAGAAGATACAATGGTTAGCAAGATAGAATCAGAAGAGCTGGTCGATAATTTAGACAAAGGCCGTTTTTTAGAAATTCAAGGTTTCAAACATCCGATAGGACAGGTGGATCAATCCCATTTGAGTGACATCATGCTGACTTATTTCACAGAAGAATAAATAGCGAATACTGTTTCTTGTTTTCTGAGAGAGTGATTCCCATTTAAATAGATTTTCTATATTGCTCCGGTACAAACACCAACTTTAATCTTATCAGTATGAATAAGTTTCTCCTCAGTCTTATCATTGTCATCGCGGGCAATGCCTGTACTCCAAAACAGGAGGGAATTATAGCGATAGACGTACTGCTCACACTTCCAACAGAAGTTTATGACCAAGCGACGCAATTGAATCATTTGATTCGAGAGGACAGCCCTGATAATTTCATACTGGATAAGGATCACATTCCACATATCACCCTGTTGCAATGTTATATTCCAGAAAGTGACCTGCCTCAAATTGAGAAAGCATTACAAGGGCTTTATCAAACTATCAAAAATGATAGCCTATCGGCTGAAGACCTTCAATATTCTAAGGATAAGACGGAGAGTTTTTCTTCAATCGGCATCAAAAAAAGTGTAGCCTTATTGACGCTTCACAAGGAAGTTATAGAGCTTTTAAAACCTTATATAGTGACTGATGGTTCTCAAGAATCTTATGTGCAAAATACAGATGGCACTACCATAGATCAATTTACGATAGACTATGTGCCTCAGTTTGTGAGTGCACACAGCTATGACAATTACAATCCGCATATCAGCCTTGGCGTTGCTAAAACTTCAGTACTGGACAGTTTGAGTGAAAATAACTTTCATCCCGTTAACTTTCAGGCCACTTCCATCAGCATTTATCAGATGGGCGCTTTCGGGACAGCTCAAAAATTACTTTGGGAATCCGAATAGCACATTTCTTCACTTTTCACTCACAAATATGACAATCAGAAGTAATGATCAGACATTAAACTGAAGATTTGTGGAATATGTGGTTTTGCTTTCATATGTTTTTATCAAGGTTTTGATATTAAGCTCAAAACAAGAGCATTGGTGAGAAAGGTATTTCACAATTCTTTAATCACGGAGTAATATGAGAATTAACACAATCTCAACTCATCGATTTTAAATGAAAGAAAAGTTTATATTTTATGAATATGATAGTTATATTTGAAGATAGATGCAAGTTGTGCAGTAATTAATGAAAACATCGAGAATGAAATTAAAGCTTTTGATTTTTAGCATATTATTAAGTCATCCAATTTATTCACAATCTGCTAAAGACTCACTTTTTCAAAAGGATATTAATGTTTTAGTAGAAGAAATGGAATTTATGTATGGATACGATCAGACTATGCGTGAGTACACAATTTTTAAAACCTTTGATAAATCGGAAACGGACAGAATTGAAAATCTTCCTGATAGTTTGAGAGTTGAGAAAATGAAAAATCGGAAATTTGAATCCGACAGTATCGCAAAGCTAATTTGGAGAAAATATATCAATCCAATGGATGCTGAACATACCGAAAGGATGATAGAAATCACTAAAAAATATGGTTTCCCAAGTACCAAACGAATTAAGAAATACTATGACAAAGAATTCGTTGACCCAGAATTTAATCCACTAATCATATTTGTCCACTCGCCTAAAAAATACTGGGAAGAATTAAAGGAACTGATGTTAAACGAATATCAGAATGGAGTAATTAATCAATGTCAATATGGATATGCACTTTGGCAATTTACAGGGCGTAAAAGCTTTCAACCAATGCTTGATAATGGATTTGAAATGCTTGAAGAAAACGGAAAAACAAGATTAACACCAACCTGTGATTAAAAACGTATATAGCGCATAGCTATTTTGTTGCGCAATCGAAGTTAATAACTGATCCTAACGCGTTGTTCTCCATTATGAAGACAATCTTGTAAACATTATGATGCTTAAAAAATATTTGATATTACTATTCCTTCTTGGAATGAGTTCACTTTTTAGCCAAGAGAAAAACTGTGATTGCCTCGCTGAACTTGATCAGGTTTCAAAACGCATTGAAAACGCCAAAAGCTATAAGATTCAGATAAAAAAAACAAGCAAAGAAGAAGAATTAGAGCACTGGGCACTGGAAAAATGAAATAAGGAGAGAGATTCAAAAAGACAGCTTAAGTGAATACTTTTGTTCAGGCTATCTTCAAAAATACATTTCATTTATCAATGACAGACATAATCAAATTTATTTTGTTCCAGATAAAATATCTCCAAATGTACCGAACTACACAAAAAAAATCGATACGACTTTAAAAAATAAAGATGGAATTTCAGGAATATATTATGCCGGAAGCGATAAGATCTTAGTCAAAAAAGAAAATGACAGCATTTGGTACGGGGGATCACCTTGAAATCTAATTCTGATGATTGGACAAAGGGAAAAATCAAATTAAGAATTAACAAAACCAAAAATGACGAATTTGAGCTTTTTGAGTATGACCAAAATGGCCTACTTTTTTATCAAAAAAACATAGAGATTTCAAATGGTCGGATATTTTCCACTTTTTGGAATAAAGAAGAACAATATTTTTTCAACAAAAGTCAAAAGGAAAATTTCGTGTATGACTCAATAAAGCCTTCCTTTGATTACATAAGTGTAAAAACATTAAATAGAACCCATAATTTAATTAAAGAAGCCGATCACTTTTACGCAAATAATTTAGACAGGTTAAAGTAAAAAAACCTCATCATAGATTTAAGAAACAATGGAGGAGGTTCTATGAAGCAGGCGAAACCATTGCTGAAATCATTAAAAAGAAACAAAGCGATACAACACATTTATGTTTTAATTAACTTCAAAACGGCAAGTGCATCTGAATTAATGGCATTAAAATTAAAAAGATGAACGCACTATTTTGGTTGGCGAAAATTCGAGAGGAATGCTTACATATGGCTATGGAAACCGTTCTTTTTCTACAGAAACAAATTGTTCAAAATTGAAGGTTGTCTTATCGACAAAACACAATAACAGCAAATTTAGCAAATATGAATATGTAGGAATAGAACCAGATTTTAAATTGAATAACACTACCGAATGGATTGACCAAGTCGTGAAAATAAAAATGTCAGAAAAATAATTGTGGACAAGATGAAGGGAGGTATTGTATATATTTGGGTATATTCTTTTTATAATGCAATTAGTACAAATTAAATTTTTCAACCTGAAAAGATGACGAGGGAACACGCCCTCGCTTAGCGTGATCCTTCTTTAAAAAGTGGAGAATGGTTTTCTCTCTTTGAGAGGAGGTAGTTTCTGCAAGGAAACGGAGTGTACCGTCAATTATGTCACGGCTACAGCAGAGCAAAATAATTTGTGAATAAATAAGGAAAAGATGCTTTTGGATCGTATTTTACTAGAATTTAACGTAATTTTGAGATAGATCATCATTTATATTTACAAACAAAAC
Organism: Psychroflexus sp.; assembly: GCA_030457805.1. Classification (GTDB taxonomy): domain Bacteria; phylum Bacteroidota; class Bacteroidia; order Flavobacteriales; family Flavobacteriaceae; genus Psychroflexus. The sequence goes on along the minus strand of JAKDUG010000011.1, from coordinate 3,776 downwards.
CAATTGGATATAACGAAACTATGAAGAAAACATGGGCCCAAAACATCAAAAAATTTCTGTTTGAAGTTATCATCGTGACCTTGGGGATATTGGTAGCATTCAATATTAATAAATGGGATGAAAAGAATAAACAGCAAACCGAAGAAATTGAAGCATACAAATCACTGAAAGATGACTTAAATACCGATTTATATGTGCTTAACTATTATAAAAGATTCCATAAAGATGCAAAAAGCTATCTGAAACCCATACTCGAAAACAATTTTGAGCATGTTGATTCATTAGGGGCTTATTTGAAGGTTGCTTTTGATCTTCAAGAAGGAAACCCGACCTATGTCAACTTAAAGTACAGTGGAAAATTTGGAATACTTAAAAATCCAGAAATTAAAAGCAAAGTTGTTTTATACTATGAAACTTACTATCAGGGTTTGGAAAACATATCGGAAATCCATAGTAATTTGATATATAATAAAATTGATCCCTATCTTATCGAGAATTTTAAATTTAATATGACTTCGGATGACTTGCAAAACAGTTTAAAAGAGGATGAATTTTTAAATCTTATTGCTTATCAATATGTAATGCTTGAAAGTAACTTAGTGTTTATAGATAAGTGTGAAAACTTGATAAATAATACTTTAGAAGAAATAAATATTGAATTGAACATAAAAAAAACAGATACGACCAGCGATAGGATTCCCACTGAAGATACATTGAGACTCTCGACTGGCGTGGGTGGATTGTCCTTTGAAATATCTAGGCGAAGTACTTTGAGGTTTTCTCATTGCGGTGGCGTTGTGTAGCCCTCATCGGTATCGTGGTAAGCCTTAAACGCATACAATGCCAGTCCGATGGTTATAATTCCAATAGTTGAGAAAAATGCAGATAATTTTCTGTTCGTTTTCATAATATGCCTGTTTAAAATGCTTGCCTTGAAATAGGTGAGACTCTGTTGAGAAAAACTATAAATTGTTTGGGCCTGTACCAAATGGTATTTTGTATGACCCTACAATTAATGACATTCGAATCCACTGGGGAAAGGGAAATTACGAACATACCCTAAAATAATGCGAAGTATTTTTATCAAGAAATACAGATCTCAACCTGGGGGCTTGTTGTCTCTAAAAACTGATTAATGAATATATGAGTTGCTCAGAATAGTCATTAACTCATCGAATAAAATAATACTAAAATTGAATAAATATTCTAAAAATAAGTATTTTGGAAAGAAGAACCTTTATAAAAGCAACATCAGCCACAAGCGCTGGGATCATGGCATCTCATCTCTTTGGAGCTAATTTGAAAATGAATCATACCGAAGAAAATATTGAAAATTTAGTGATTGGTTCTGGTTACGGCGGAGCTGTCGCAGCTTTACGTCTGACTCAAACGGGGCAAAAGGTCGTTATGCTCGAAATGGGCTTGGACTGGGAAAAAAAAGCTGGCAAATACAAGCCTTTTTCTAATTTAATTACTCCAAAAAGGAATTCCACTTGGTTGAATAAAACCACTCAAGCGCCGATGATGAACATCGCTAGGTTTAATAAAAAATTTACAGGCGTTCTTGACCGAATGGATTTTAAGAATATTAAAATCTATGCAGGGCGGGGCGTTGGTGGCGGCTCCTTGGTCAATGGCGGGATGGCGGTACAACCCAAAAAAGCCTATTTCAAAGAGATATTTCCGGATTTGGATGTGAACAAATTTTGGGACACCTATTTTCCTTTAGCACATAAAGAATTAAAAGTCAATGAAATATCAGATGATTATTATACGCAATCCCCATATTATAAGTTTGCCAGAGTAGGAGAGAGTGAGGCGCATCAAGCAGGATTTAAAACCATTCGGGTGCCCAACGTGTATTCTTTTGCTTATATGAAGAAAGAAGAGGCAGGTAAAGTCCCTAAATCCGCTTTAGCAAAGGAAGTTATTTATGGTAATAATTATGGGAAACAAAGTCTTGAAAAAACGTATTTAAAAAAAGCAATTGAAACAGGTCTCCTTAAAATTCAAGATCTTCATCGCGTCGATTATATCAGACAAACAGAAAAGGGCTATGCCGTTTATGTAGATATTCTCGATACAGCAGGATTTGTCGTTGCGAAAAAAACCATCTATTGCCAAAAGCTTTTTCTAAATGCGGGAAGTATAGGCACCACTAAACTTTTATTAACCTCCATGTACAAAGGGAAAATGACTAATTTTGATCAGAGTGTCGGAAACCATTGGGGAAATAATGGGAATGTGATGACGGGTAGGAATATGGTCAATACACATTTCAATCGCGTTAAAGATGAGTCTACCAAAATGAAGTACAGCACCGGTACTGGCTCAAAACAATCGACTATTCCCATTTCAGGTATAGACAATTGGGCGGATGAAAAACATCCATTTTTTGCTGAGATCTCCCCTTTGCCAATGGGTATGGAGGTGTACACAGCTTTGTATTTGCTTATCAATAAAGTGCCTATCCCAGGTCGTATTGTGTATGACCCCACTGTAAATGACATTCAAATCCATTGGGGAAAGAAAAATTATGAAAACAGCCTTGTAAATGCCAAGTATTTTATCAAGAAAATGAACAAGTCTAACGGCGGTACGCCATCAGGTTTATTATGGAAAGGAGGCTATGGGCCAGACATTTGTTATCATCCACTAGGAGGTGCTGTTTTAGGTCAAACAACCGATCTTTTTGGACGTGTGAAAGGTTATGAGAATCTGTATATCACTGATGGTGCCTTGGTTCCTGCAAGCATTGGCGTCAATCCGTTTCTAACCATCACAGCAATCGCAGAATACTGCATGGAAGAAATTATAAAAAATGATTTTTAAGCAGAAAAGAAGACTTAAAAGAATTGAAAGAAAACCAATCTGTTGTTGTACTGAATTTGTGATTGCTGTTTTTATTTTTGTAATATAGAGGTTGAATTGAGCGCGAAATAAAATGGAAGTAGATAAAGAAAATTTATATAGAGACGTAAAATTCTTGACCTCCATCTATCCTTACCGCAATTATAAAAACCTGGAAAGTCTTCATAAAGCAGCAGGTTTTATTGAAGGAGAACTGATGAAAACAGGTTTACCCACAACTCGACAACAATGGGAGGTACAAGGGAATATCTACGAAAATATTATCGCTACCTATCAACCAGAAAAAACAAAACGTTTTATTATAGGCGCCCACTACGATGTGTATAAGAATCAGCCTGGTGCTGATGATAATGCCAGTAGTGTTGCTGGCCTTTTAGAAATGGCACGCATGCTGACTGACAATGAGCTTGAATTGAGTTATGGAATTGACTTTGTTTCTTTTTGTTTAGAGGAGCCACCATTTTTTAAAAAGGAAGGAATGGGCAGCTATATTCATGCGACATCCGTCAGTGATAAGGACAAGACATATATTGGCATGATTGCACTTGAAATGATTGGATATTATCGCGAAGAAAAGAAAACAGCTAAAGCTGCTACAGCGCATAAAAACCGTTTAATTGTCTCTGGCATTAGGAAGTATACAGGATTTAACAAGAAAATCTCTCAACTGTTGAAGGTTAAAGGGGAAATAGGTTCACGACATTTATCTTATGCCGATGATTATCGAAACAACGGACCTTCTGATCACCGCAACTATTGGCAACTTAACATTCCCGCGGTTATGGTGATTGGCACCGGTGGTTATGGCAATCCGAATTATCACAAAGCGACAGATACCATTGAGACTTTGGATTTCGAAGTAATGACTGATGCCGTCAATAGTCTGGCCTACGCCTTATTTAATT
>JAKDUG010000111.1 GCA_030457805.1 Psychroflexus sp. | reverse complement strand
GTTCAAAAGGGTTGTCGTGTAGCCAATGCTGGCGAGTTTACAATGCGTTCTTTCCTCAATGGGAAGATGGATTTGAGTCAGGCTGAAGCTGTTGCTGATTTGATTGCCAGTGATAATGCTGCTTCACACCAAATGGCAATGCAGCAAATGCGAGGTGGTTTTTCAAATCAGTTAAAAGAACTGCGACAGGAATTATTAGATTTTGCCTCTTTAATAGAACTCGAGCTTGATTTTTCAGAAGAAGATGTTGAGTTTGCCAATCGTGAGCAGTTTCGAAATTTGATCCTAAAAATACAAAAAACACTGCAACACCTTATTGATTCTTTTGCTGTTGGAAATGTTTTAAAAAAGGGAATACCTGTGGCTATTGTCGGAGAACCCAATGTTGGGAAATCGACTTTACTCAATGCTTTTTTAAATGAAGAACGCGCCATTGTTAGTGCTATTGCTGGAACCACGCGGGATAGTATTGAAGATGAAATTTCAATGAATGGAATAGGTTTTAGGTTTATCGATACGGCCGGTATCCGTGTGACGGATGATGAAATAGAAGGATTAGGGATCAAAAAAACATTTGAAAAAATAAAGCAAGCCCAAATTGTTCTACGTTTGATAGACAGTCCGTCATTGTTTACAGCAACTTCAGAAAACCCAAGTCTTGAAAGTTTGAAAACAGAAATTCATAAGTTACAGTCAGAATTTTCACATAAGCCCATTTTAGTAATTGCTAATAAACGCGATGAATTGTCAGAGGAGCAACAAGAGATTTTAAAAACTGTATTTGAGGACATTCATTTTATATCCGCCAAACAAAAACATGGCATTGAAGCCCTAAAAACACAATTAACATCACTTGTTGACACTGGTGCTTTACAATCTCAAGACGCCATTGTGACCAACGCAAGACATTATGCTTCTCTACAAGCAGCGCTTAAGGAAATCAATGAAGTTCAAGACGGTCTCAATCAAGGTTTAACGACAGATTTATTAGCCATTGATTTGCGTCAGGCACTTTATCATTTTGGTGAAATTACGGGAGAGGTTACAAATGATGAGCTTTTAGGAAATATTTTCGCTAATTTCTGTATCGGTAAATAAATTATCCGCCCTTTTTTTAATTTCACATAATTAAAATTAGAGTATAACCTGATATAAAGATCAACGCTTCGGGTTTAAATCCAAAGCGTTGATTTTTATATTGGCTCTTTTTAGCTAAACCGACTAAAGAGCCAAACCTTAGTGTTAAATTTGAACTGAATCTTTGGATTAACTGGAGATTTCATTTAATCGTACAGCTTTTTCAATAAGCGTGTCACCTGCTATAATCTCAAACGTTTGATGAAGTTTTACATCATCTTGTAAGACCTCTACCAAAGTTTTGGCAACATCGGCTCTTGAAATGCTTCCGTTTTTATCGACCTGCTCTGCAAGAGTGATTTTGCCGGTAGCCTCTTTATTGGTCAATCGTCCGGGGCGCACAATCACGTAGTCCAAAGTGCTGGCACGTAAATGTTTATCGGCATTCTGTTTGGCTTTGAGGTAATCTTTAAGATCACCGCCTTGAGAAGGATCGTCTGTTCCAATAGAGCCGAGCATGACAAACTTTTTTACTTGGTTTTGTTCTGCTGCGTCAATGAGTCTTTTTGCACCTTCCTGATCCACTTTGATCACGTTTGCTCCGCCAGATCCAGCGGCAAAAATGACTTTGTCAATCTGGTTGACAGTATGATTTAAGTCTTCTTCTAAATCAGCCATAATGGTCTGCACGTCAATTTTGTCAAAATAATCCTTTTGCTCTTGCTTTCGGACCATTGCGATGGGTGTGTAGTCTTTCAACTTTTGTAGTAGATTGACGATGATTCTTCCTGTGGTACCGTTTGCGCCAGCGACTAATATGTTTTCTTTTTGGTTATTCATTTTTTTTGATTTTATAAAGTTTTATGTCTAATAGTTCAGGAAAGCCACTCCAAAAAGGAAATCCAATTTGGAGCTGAGCTTTTTGTTTACACTTATTTTTTGCTTTCTAATTGCTCTAATAATAAGTTTGCAACTTTCTTTGAAGAGGCAGGGTTCTGCCCCGTGATGAGCAAACCATCTTCCACGGCGTACGCTTTGTAATCTTCACCCTTGCTATAAGTGCCGCCATTTTCTTTGAGCATATCTTCCACCAAAAAGGGAACAACATCCGTAAGGCTCGCGATCTCTTCCTCCGAATTGGTGAAACCTGTCACTTTCTTTCCTTTGACTAAAGGGTGACCGGCTTTATCTTTTACTTTTTTTAAAGCTGCAGGGGCGTGGCATACAAAAGAGATGGGCTTATTTGAATTATAAAAATCCTCGATTAAGCGTGCTGAAATTTCACTTTCTGCCAAATCCCATAAAGGGCCATGACCACCAGGAAAAAATACGGCGTCATAATCTTTTGTAGCAACTTCAGAGAGTTTATGTGTTGACTTCAATTGCTCTTTTAGGGCTGTATCTTTATCATAGCGTTTAGTGCTTTCCGTCTGGTTTTCAGGCTTAGCACTTGTCGGGTCGATAGGTGGTTGGCCTCCGTTTGGTGAAGCGAGAGTTAGCTTTGCTCCCTGATCGATTAAATGATAATAGGGCGTTGTAAATTCCTCTATCCAAAATCCAGTTTTTTCGCCGGTATCACCTAAATCCTCGTGAGACGTGAGCACTATCAATATTTCTTTTTGCTTTGTATTGTTCATTTTTATCGGTTTTTAAAAATTATACTTTTACGATCATTTTACCTTTATTTTTGCCTTCAAACAGATCTAAAAAGGCTTGGGGGATATTGTCAAAACCTTCGACAACGGTCTCTGAATACTTCAGCTTATCGTCCTTGAGCCAAGTTGATAACCTCTCTATCCCTTCAGGAAATTTATCGGCATAATTGCCAATAATAAAGCCTTGCATCAGAACACTTTTCTTAATCAGAAAAGGTTCTACACGAGGTCCAGTGGGCTCAGACGTACTGTTATAAAGTGAAATGGCTCCGCAAACCACGATTCTGCCAAGTCGGTTGATGTTCGCGTGAACGCTATCTGAAATTGGGCCGCCTACATTATCATAGTAGACATCAACGCCATTTGGCGCCGCTTCAGCGATGGCTTCTTGCATATTTCCAGAGGTGTTGTAATTGATGGCCTCCTCAAACCCAAATTCGGATTTCAATAGGGATACTTTTTCATCAGTTCCGGCGATTCCAATCACGCGAGCGCCCAAAAGTTTTCCGATTTGACCTACCGTGCTACCGACGGCTCCAGCTGCGCCAGAGACGACGACCGTTTCACCTTTTTTTGGTTTTCCAATTTCGTTTAAGCCAAAATAAGCGGTTAAACCTGTCATGCCGAGAATTCCTAAATAGGCCGATAGTGGTGCTTTGTTTTCATTGACTTTCATCAGGTTTTTTCCGTCTGAAGTTTGATATTCTTTCCACTCTAACATTCCCGAAACAAAATCACCTTCCTTAAACGATTGATGTTTCGATTCGATCACTTCAGCAATCATCCCCGAATGAATCGGTTCGTTTAGCTGGAAGGGTTCAACGTAGGATTCGGCATCACTCATCCGGCCGCGCATATAGGGATCGACAGAGACGTATTTTGTTTTTAATAGAATTTGGTCTTCAGCAACTTCTGGAGTGTCTGTCTCGATAAATTTAAAATCAGATTCCTGAGGAATTCCAGTGGGCCGCTTGTTTAATAAAATGGTCTTATTCATAATTTCTATATTTATAATTTGAAATAATTTTTATGTCAGATAAATTTCTCATGACTTAATTAATGAACGTTCATTAATTAAGTGAAGCAAAAAAAACATTAAACTTTTATCGCATCCCAGGCACTTTGGAAGGCTTTCTTGCGCATCTTGTCACTCAGGGTGTAAAAGTCTTTTTCTTGAATAGCCAATAAAAACGAGAGTGGATAAACCGCATAGGCATAGAGAATGTAATTTGAAAGCGGTTTGACAATGCCTTCTTTCTTTCCTCTTTCCCACAAATCGAGTAGAGGTTGGAGGTGTTTTAGGCCTTCCTCAATGACTTCTTCGTCTATTATTGGCGTACTGTCGCATTGTGATAAAAAAGTTGCTTCATCAATTTGATTTAATTTATAATGCGCAATGTTGTGCCAGATGATTTCAAATCCCTTTTTGACCGGGAGATCATCTTGATAAGCTTTAAATGCACATTCACTAAAAGAGGCTTTCACCTCCAGATAAAGCGAGTTGATCAAGTCCTGTTTGTTTTCAAAATATAAATAAATCGTCGCGGGCGCAACTCCGGCCAGCTTCGCAATTTTGCTCATCGGCGATTTATGAAACCCGTGGTTGTTGACCAAGGTTAAGGTGGCCTGTAAAAGTGCTGCTTTCTTATTGGTTATTTTTTCTTTCGTTTCCATTTTTTATCGATTGCTGTTTAAGTCTCTAAGAGATCAATTTGAATAGCTTTTATTAAGCATTTTTCAGATTCTTCGTTTTTATTCTTTTGCCAAAGGCAGCTTCCAGTCTTTATATTCTTCTATTTATTTCAGGAGGCAAATATAAAATAAATGAACGATCATTCATTTATTTGATTTGACTTTAACAAAGGTTTAAATAGGAATACATTCTTCACTGAATACAGGGGGAGTTTAACCTCGTCGTTTTTACATCAATAGTTTATGACATTAAAAACATGATGTAGTTTTTTTCAATTTTAAGTGACTCTCAGGCTGAAAGGTCTCTAGAAACCTTAGCTGATTTTGCTATTGAGCAGACAGATGAAAAAGTTGAGTACGATCTTAAGTTGTTTATCTATTGATTATCCTAATGGTGATGTGCACGAGGGGAAAGGTGTTTGCACAGATGTTATAATTTCAGTTTAATTCCACCAAAATAATTCCGAGAGGCAGCAGGATTAAAATAGCGATTGCCGTATGCATTGATATCATTCCCTAAACTGTAGCTTTCATTAAGCAAATTATCTATTCCCGCAAAAAAACCAATTTGTGTTGAATTTGTTATATTCCAATTTCCTTTTATTTGTATTAAATTAAAAGCTTCTGAATAGACGGTATTGGCGTCATTTAAAGGCATTGTTGAAGTGTAATTGTGCGATATATTTAAGCCTAAAGCTTTGGGAAACGTAAAATACAATGTATTGCTCAAAACCCAATCTGGTACTGCAGTAACTTTATTTTGAGAAAAATCATTTTCATTGACTTTATAGTTTCCAAAACGGTAATGATGATATGTCAAAGCTGATTTTAACCTAAGACTCTTTATAAATCTATCTTTTTGAGATGCGATGATGTAAGCCCAAATTGTCGCTTCAATACCGTTTTGTTTAATTTCACCAGCATTAATAAAAAATTCATTTCCATCTGCGTTAACTTGTCTTACAATGCCATTATCCATATTGTAATTATATAAACTCAAGTCAGCCATAAATCGCCTTCGATCAGTTTCATAGTGTAAACCAACTTCGTAATTGATTCCTGTTTCCGCATCTAATTCTGTGTTAATCGTATTGTCTGATGATCTTATTTCTGCAATTGTTGGAGGCGAATAGCCTTTTGAAATAGAACCACGAATAGCCAAACCATCTGTTAATATGTATGACGTTGCTATTCTCGGCATCCATATATTTCTAAAAGAAGTCTGTCCCTCAGGATTTGGAATAACTGGAAAATGGGTAACATAGTCGATTTTCACTTGGTTAAGACCTACTGAGGCTTCAATTGTCCAGCGCTTATAGAGATTCAGCATTGCCCTATAAAAATAACTATTTCGGGTGTTATTTAAATTATCTTTGGCTTGTGGAGCACCAACTTCCCCTTGATTATTATCGTTATTTTCAATACTGTTCCAACCTTTTTGACCTTCTAAACCAAGTTGCATTTGAAATTGAATATTTTCATTTATCTTGTCTTCATAAGATAGATATGTGCGTAAGCCTAAGTTTTTTTCTGTTCTAAATTCATAATTGGTAATAAATGGATTTTCAAAATCTGTATATGAGCCAAAGATGCTTATTGTCTGTGTTAACCTATCATTAATTTGTGCATTATGAGCAAGCCCACCAAAGAATGTTTGATTATAAATGCCTGCATTTTGTTCTTTAGCAGAAGGGTTTGAACCGCTTGCTGGTCGAGACATTTTAGGATTTTCAAGCATCTGATTTTTAGTGAGACCGCCTGGAGTTTGGTATTCCAAATCAGTGTATAAAATAAGAAACCGAAATTCATTATTTTCTGAATACTTCCATTTATGAACAGTTTGTAGTGTTTTTTTATCCAAAGCAGTATGATCTCGATAACCATCTGAACGTGTATAAGATTGATCAACAGAAAAAGAATATTGTTTGTTTATTTTTCTTTGTACAGAAAGTTGCTCTTGAAATAAACCAAAAGAGCCACCGCTGAATAGCAATGAACTTTGGTTTTGATTGATATCAAATCCGTTGGGTTGCATACGAATAACGCCTCCAGAGTTAGCGCCGTAAAGTGAGCCGTCAGGGCCTTTTAGAATATGTAAAGATGAAAGAGATGCAGGATCGATTAAGTTGAGATAGGTGTTTCCACCAGCATCGGTTAACGGAAATTCATCAATATATATTTTAAGGTTGCGAATACCAAATGGTGAACGAATTAAGCTTCCACGCATGGCTAATCTATAACTTCCAGGTGAACGCTCTTCCATACGAATGCCTGCCACAGTATTTAAAGCTGGTAATAGCGTGGTGGTTTGTTGAGTTTCTAACTGACTTGAAGAAATGAATTGTGCTGATGCTGTTAATTTTAAAATAGCTTGCTTGCTGAAATAGGCAATGATGTCAACCGATTCGAGTTCTAATGGTTTAACTTTAGAAATGCTATCTTTTTTTTGTCCATAAACGACTGAAGTTGCGAAAGAAGCAATCAAAATTAACAATATAGCTATTTGATTCATTTATATTTTTTTCTAAGGATAATTATAAAATCAATACGTAGGCTTTACCTAAAAAGTCAAAATATGTATTAACTCAAATAATTAAGATTTTTTTAATCGTGCTTTTTAGA
>JAKDUG010000110.1 GCA_030457805.1 Psychroflexus sp. | reverse complement strand
ACTGGCGGTGTTGCTCCTGAATTCTGAGACTGATCTAAGCTTTCAATTCTCCATCCTTGGATAGAGTTAAAATACTTCGTTTCTCCCTGAGGACTAACCCACTCACGACCACGGATATTAATGCCAATTTTGACGTTTTGTCCAATTTGGTATTTGTCTAACAAATCTGTTTTATCCTGAACAAATTCCACTAATAAATGTTGTGGATATTGCTCTTCAGTTGTGATCACGACCTCTCTTTTACGAAAACCGTTACTTCCGTATTCTTTCGTATCTCCTTTCACTTTAATTTTTCCTTGTACTTCCATAACTCTATTTTATTTTGCTAATAATATTTTCCATGCGTCATTAACGCGTTCTTCATTCAAATATTCTTGTGCCACTAAATGCACCTTTTCATCTGTTGACTCGTCTAGAAAAACTTTTAAATCTTTTTCTTCTATAAATTCTTGTATTTCTTCATGCGTTGGTAATTGTTCAACATTACCGAGCTTCCCCAAATCATTTCCTGTCAATATTCGACTATCTTTAATAAAAGTTGGAATCTCATCAACGCCTATTCCTAAAGTTCTCAAAGGTTTTTCAACTTCAAAAAGTCCTTCCTTGGCTCTTGAATACCAATTCCCGCCCATACGCGAAACCAAATCTATTTTTGCTTGGTCTATTTTCAGCTGAGCATCAAGTAGATCATCTTGAACATGGAGTTTGACAACCTCACAAATAATGAGATTTCCAGCACCACCTTCTTTTCCTAATTCGATGATTTCATTAATTTTGCACTCGTACTGCACAGGCGATTCAGCAACACGAAATGGCTGAACAACATCAGAAGCAACAGCAGTTAAGCCACTTTTCTCAAATTCATTAACGCCAGCTGCATATTCAGTACTCGATAAAGATGCCTGCTGAACGATATTGTAATTGACAATATTAATAACAACTTCTTTTGTCGCTTTACAATTTTCTAAAGTGTGTTTTGTTGTGTTATTGCGAACACGTCGCGCTGGAGAAAAAACCATGATTGGCGGATTAGCGCCAAACACATTAAAAAAACTAAAGGGTGATAAATTGGGCTGCCCTTCTGCATCAACTGTACTTGCGAAAGCAATTGGTCTTGGTCCTATTGAGCCAAGCATAATTCCATGTAGCTCAGGTGTTGTTAAATCACTCGGCGAAAAGCTTTTCATTTTTGTCATTTTGACAAATTTAATCAAAGTCAAAGGAAGACTAAAACTTATTTATCAATCTTCAAGCAAAGCTGGATGAAATCCTGGATATTTTTTTAGAGCATCACTGATCATCTGTGCATAAATCTGAGATTTCTTTTTTGGATCGTTTAGTTTTGAACTTGGTATCTCAACAACTGCTTGCCAGAAAAGTGATTTTGTCAAGCCATCAACAAATTCAATTGTCAAAGAAAACTTATCTTTCGTATTGCCTCCTACAGGAACACTCCCACTGACACCACCGCCAACAGAACGCCCAAAACCGCCAATACCTATATTGACATTAGGCGAGTTTTTCATCACTTGATAAAATTCTGGAACAACAATCACTTCAAAACTCGGAATCAATTTCTCTTCGACGCCGTAAGCCTGAAGGGTGTCATTAAGATGACCCTCTATTTGATCCTTGTCAATATCTGATAAAGCTTCTTCGATTTCAAACAAATGATAGGTTGTGTACTTTTCAAAATTGACTTTTTCGTCATAATCATACATGACGTTTGTTGTTGAACAACTTTGTAAAGCAAAGACGAGGACCAAGAACGCGACTAATGTTTTCATAAAGCAAGATTTACGGATGCTATATTAAAGATACAAAAATTGGACCAATTTATTTGTTGAGATCTTTAGACATTTGATTGACTTTTTCTTTCATTTCTCTTTTATAGTCAAGCATTTGAAGCGCTAAATCAGTATCTGTTGCACCTAATATTTGAACCGCTAACAAACCTGCATTTTTCGCAGCATCTAAAGCCACGGTCGCCACAGGCACGCCATTTGGCATTTGTAAAATTGACAAAACTGAATCCCATCCATCCATAGAATTTCTCGATTTGACTGGCACACCGATCACAGGAAGTGGCGTCAGTGATGCCAACATACCTGGCAAATGAGCAGCGCCACCAGCACCGGCAATAATCACATTAAAACCATTTTCATGTGCTGACTGTCCAAAACTGAGCATTTTTTCTGGCGTGCGATGTGCTGACACAACATCGACATGCACAGAAATGTCAAATGCCTTTAAAACATCTATGGCGTCTTGCATCACGGGCATGTCACTTGTACTTCCCATCACAACACCTACTTTATATTTTTTCATCTGAAATCACTTTTAATTGTTTCTTGACCTTTTCAGCCATTGCTCTGGCCTCTTCAATTGATTCATTAATTATTGTCACATGTCCCATTTTTCGGAATGGCCGTGTTTCTTTTTTCCCATAGATATGTGGTGTCACACCTTTTAAAGCAAAAATCTCATCAATATTCTGATAATAAACTTGGCCTTCGTAATTTTCTTCACCAACCAAATTCACCATCACAGCTGGTTTTTTTGTTGAGGAATCACCTAAAGGCAAATCTAAAATTGCACGCAAATGCTGTTCAAACTGATTTGTATAGCAGCCTTCAATTGTCAAATGCCCGCTATTGTGTGGTCGTGGTGCAACTTCATTCACTAAAACATCTCCTGCTTTTGTCAGGAAAAGTTCGATCGCCAATAAGCCAACATGCGCAAATTGACCTGATACTTTTTCAGCTAAAGCTCTCGCTTTTTGTTCGATTTCTTCAGAGATCCTAGCCGGTGATAAAACGTATTCAACCTGATTGGCTTCTGGATGAAACTCCATCTCAACAACTGGATAAGATTGAGTTTCCCCTGAAGGATTTCTCGCAACAATCACTGCCAACTCCATTTCAAAATCAATCATCTCCTCAACCAAACAAGCTGCATCGGGTAGTTTATCAAAATCTTTTTCTGTCCGCAGCATCTGAACGCCTTTTCCGTCATAACCGCCAGTGGCAACTTTCCAAACTTGTGGCAATGTAAATTGACCCTTTTGATAAGCAGATTTGAGTGCCGCCAAGGATTCAAAATTTATAAATGGTGAAGTCGGAATGTCATTTTGTTTATAAAAATTTTTCTGACGTTGTTTGCTTTGAATCAACTCTAAAGTTTCAGCCGAAGGATAAACGGTTTTCCCCATTTCTTCGAGTGCCTTGAGAGCCTTGAGGTTAACCGCCTCAATTTCAAAAGTAATCAGATCAACAGCTTTCCCAAAAGCGACAACAGTGTCGTAATCCTGAATATCTCCGCACACAAATTGATCACAAGCAATCGCAGAAGGCGCCGCCGGATTTGAATCTAAAACATGTGTTGTAATATCGAATTTACGGGTGTCATAAAGTAACATTTTACCGAGTTGACCGCCGCCTAAAATCCCTAGTTTAAAGTCTGAAGAAAAGTAATTTTGCATAACACAAAAATATATTTTTAGCGTTTATCTGCTGTTGTTCCGCAAATATAACTAACTTTTCATCGTTCTATTTTCGTAATATTGAAAAAATCAAAATGAATTTATTTGGCAATAAAGATTTAGCACGACTTTTTATCATTTTCTCGTCCTTAACCATTGTCATTCTTGTCTCTTGGAATGTTTATTTATTCTATGACAGAATCAAAAAAGACGAACGTCAGAAAATGAAAGTTTGGACACAAGCTCAGCAATCTCTCAACCTCGCAAATGATAAGCAGGATTTAGATCTCGAGCTTTTCATCGTGAGTCACGACATCAATATTCCGATGATTAACACAGATGCTAATGGCGGAATCCTCAGGCATCATAATGTTAAAAAATCCTTCGCAAAAGACTCGACCAAACTTTACCAAAAACTCGCTCAACTCAAGAGTGCAAACAAACCCATTGAGGTCAATATGGGAGAAGGCAACAAACAGTTTGTGTATTATGGAAACTCCGACATTCTTGAGAAGATTAAATATTATCCCGTCGTTTTACTCCTCATTTTTTTCCTCTTCCTGAGTTTGATTTACGTGTTTTTCAAAACCTCAAAAACCAGTGAAAAAAATAAATTATGGGCAGCGATGGCAAAAGAAACAGCACATCAAATTGGGACACCCCTTTCTTCTTTGGTAGGGTGGATGGAAATTTTAAAATCAGATCCGGCTGTTCAAAGTTCCTATATTGAAGAGATGGAAAAGGACATCTCCCGTTTACACAAAATCACGGATCGTTTTTCAAAAATAGGCTCAGAGGTCGATTATGAAAATCTCGACTTGATCAAAGAAACACAATTCACAGTTGATTATATCGAAACGCGCCACAGCAAATTCATCACCTTTAAAACAAACCTTGACCAAAGTGAAGCTGTATTTGTCAAATTAAATGCGGTGCTTTACAGCTGGACACTGGAGAATATCATCAAAAATGCAGTAGATGCCATGCGAGGAAAAGGCAATATTTCCATTGAATCAAAAATTTCCTCACAATGGGTTTCCATTTTAATTACTGATGAAGGCAAAGGAATTGAAAGCAAAAGATACAAACAAATATTTGAAGCTGGCCACACTTCTAAAAGACGCGGCTGGGGACTTGGTCTGTCTCTCTCCAAAAGAATTATTGAGGATTACCACCACGGAAAAATTCGTGTTAAACACAGTGAAATCAATAAAGGAACCTGCTTCGAAATCCGCTTAAAACGCGTGACTCAAACGACATAAAAAAACTCTTATCTGATGAAGGATAAGAGTTTGTAGGTTTATTTTAGAAGAAATCTAAGCGTCAGTCCCCTTGGATTTATCAAGGCTGACAGACTCCCATAGTTTATCTTTTAATTCTTGTAATCCAGTTTGTGCAACCGAGGAAATGTAGAGATAAGGAATTTCTTTAAATTCTTTTTTGAGCTCCTCATCCATTTCGGCTTTGAGTTCATCATCGAGCATATCAGATTTTGAAATGGCAATTAAGCGTGACTTATCAAGTAATTCAGGATTATAGCGTCTGAGCTCATCCACAAGAATTTCATAAGATTTGACAATATCATCAGCATCAGCTGGCACTAAAAATAACAATGTTGAGTTACGCTCAATATGGCGTAAAAAACGATATCCCAATCCCTTTCCTTCTGCTGCACCTTCAATAATACCAGGAATATCAGCAACCACAAAGGATCGGTAATCCCTGTATTTAACGATTCCTAAATTGGGTTTAAGAGTTGTAAATTCATAATCTGCAATCTTTGGCTTTGCCGCTGTAATCACAGAAAGTAAAGTTGATTTACCAGCATTCGGAAAACCGACAAGACCAACATCAGCCAACACTTTTAACTCAAGTATAATTGACATTTCTTGGCCTTCAATACCAGGCTGCGAATAACGCGGTGTTTGGTTTGTTGAAGTCTTAAAATGTGCATTTCCTTTGCCACCCATTCCGCCTTCAGCCACGATAAACTCCTCTTCGTGGGTCGTAATTTCTTTTAGCACTTCGTTGGTTTCGCTATCACGTACCAAAGTTCCCAATGGCACATCTATGACAATATCCTCACCATCATGACCTGTACTGGTTTGCTTTCCGCCATCACCACCATGTGTGGCTCTGACATGCTGTTTAAACTTTAAATGAAAAAGTGTCCAGTAATTTTTCCCTCCACGGATGATCACATGACCTCCACGTCCGCCATCTCCACCATCAGGGCCTCCTTTGGCTACAGACTTTTCGCGTCTTAAATGCGTTGAGCCTCTTCCGCCATTCCCTGAATTTATGTGAATTTTTATATAATCAACAAAATTACCTTCGGTCATTAATTTATAGTTTTTTTACAATTTCTGCTAAGCGATCAGCGATCTGGTCAATACTTCCCACACCGTCAACGCTATAAAATTTATCTTTTGCTTGGTAGTAATCCTTTAAAATCGATGTCTCTTTGTAATAGACAGCAACGCGATTCCTTATAATATCTTCATTTGCATCATCAGCTCGTCCAGATGTTTTTCCACGTTCTAAAAGACGCTGAACAAGGACTCCATCATTCACATCAAGCGAGATCATGCCGTGGACTTCAGTTTGAAGTTCAAAAAGAAATTTATCTAAAGCTTCTGCTTGAGCTTCTGTTCGTGGGAAACCATCAAAGATAAAACCATTCCCATAGCGATCTTCTTTAACAGCTGCCTTGAGCATACCAATTGTAACTTCATCAGGAACCAACTCGCCTTTGTCAATAAATGCTTTGGCTTTGTTCCCTAGTTCAGTTTGGTCTTTAATATTATTTCTAAACAAATCACCTGTTGAAATATGATTGAGTTTAAAACTATCTCTTAAACGTTCTGCCTGTGTTCCTTTCCCAGCACCTGGAGGTCCAAAAAGTACAATATTCGTCATCTTTATGATTTTAGTTGATATATCTCGGGTAAGTTACGTCCCAAACCGTCGTAGTCAAGTCCGTAACCCACAATGAATTTGTTCGGAATTTCTAAGCCAATATAATCAATAGGAATGTCGTACTGATAGGCTTCTGGTTTATAAAATAAACTCATAATTTTATATGAACTCACTTTGGCTACCTCTAAGGCTTTGATAATCTTAGCCAAAGTATGGCCAGTATCAACAATGTCCTCAACAATAATGACATCTCTTCCCTCAAGGTTATTCATTCCGATCAAAGTTTGTACTTTTCCTGATGAACTCGTCCCTTGATACGAAGAGAATTTTGTAAAACTCACCTCACAATCTTGCTTATAATTTTTCATGAAATCGGCTAGGAACATAAAAGCACCGTTTAAAACGCCAACAAAAACGGGAGTTTTGTCAGTGTAATCTTTTTCAACTTTTCTAGCCAAAGTTTCAACAGCAGTCGCTAGTTCTTTCTCTGATAAATACGGCTTAAATTCTAAATCGTGAAGTTTCATAAATTCCTATAAAAGTGCAAAGATAGACTTTGTCTAAGAATTATATAATTGGTTTTAAATGATTTTTGAAAATTTAGAGTTGAATTTGCTTATTTCAACATGATCATTAAACATAAGCTGAGTAAATCCTTTTCTAATTGTAAATAATGTTAGCATTAATTGAACACACACTTTTATTCCA
>JAKDUG010000109.1 GCA_030457805.1 Psychroflexus sp. | reverse complement strand
GGTAGAGAGGTTTTTACTCAAAATGAAGTAAAAATAGGACAGCCAATTCATTTGCGAGGTCAGCTCTCTTCTGGAATTTATATTGTGAAGCTGAAAGCTAAAAACCATAGACTTAACACAATAAAATTATCAGTGAAGTAAATGAGCAGCATCAATTTATTTTTAATGAAGTTTTTTTAAAATCTAAATACTTATTTATTACTAAGTCTTGTTTTGTGAAGCTAATTTTGGAATGTTATATTTGTAGCAAATCTAAAAAATTATGTTTTCACCTCAAGCAAATGACATCTTTCAGGAAGTCATCAAAACTTATCACATCAAAGATGATGTGGCTCAAGAGTTCTCAAATCCTTACGATCAAAAAACAGATCTTCTTTCACATTTACTTTACAGAAAATCTTGGATTGATACTGTCCAATGGCATTATGAAGATTTAATCCGTGATCCTGAAATCAATGCTGACGATGCTTTGGTTTTAAAAAGAAAAATTGATGCTTCTAATCAAGATAGAACAGATACGGTTGAGTTTGTTGATAGTTATTTTTTAGAAAAATATAAAGAGGTGAAACCTAAAACTGATGCTATAATAAATACTGAAAGCCCAGCATGGGGCGTTGATCGCTTGTCAATTTTGGCACTTAAAGTTTATCATATGAGAGAAGAAGCGGAACGCCAAGATGCTTCTGAAGCGCATATCGCTTCTTGTCAAGCAAAGCTAGATGTGTTATTAGAACAACGCGAAGATTTGTCAACTGCCATTGATCAGCTTTTAGAAGATATTGAGAATGGCGATAAATACATGAAAGTTTACAAGCAAATGAAAATGTATAATGACGATGAAATGAATCCAGTTTTAAGAAATAAAAAGTAATGATCAAACACCAGCATCTACTAATTATCAGATTATCTGCAATGGGAGATGTTGCAATGACAGTGCCAGTTATAGAAGCTTTGATTCAACAACATCCTTCTCTCAAAGTGACTGTTGTGAGTAAAGCTTTTTTCTGTCAGTTGTTTGGCCATCTACCCGAAGTCAATACAGTGGCTGTCAACACAGAGAAGGAGCACAAAGGTGTTAGCGGTTTGTGGCGACTTGCACAAAGTTTGCACAAGCTCAAACCCACGCATATTGCTGATTTTCACAATGTGTTGCGGTCAAAAGTAGTTTGTGGTTTTCTCAAAATTTTAGGCCACGACTATGTTAAAATAGACAAGGGCCGAAAAGCAAAAAAACGGCTGACACGCACCGAAAATAAAGTGTTTCTAAAACTCAGAGCCACCTATGACCGCTACGCTGATGTCTTGGAAAAAACAGGTTTTTATGTCGACTTAAATGCTTTTTATCTCGACCGTCAACTGGCGATTGATCAGAAAGTTCGCGATGAATTAAGTGTGGATTTCTCTCAGCCTGTCATTGGGATTGCTCCTTTTGCGGCACATGAACCTAAGCAATATCCTTTGACCTTAATGCGAAAAGTGATAGCAGCATTACAAGAAAAAGATTATCAAATCTTACTTTTTGGAGGTGGCGAAACTGAAATCCAGCAATTGAAGACTCTAGAGAATGAATTTCCCGCATGCATTTCTGTTGCAGGTCGATTTAGCTTTTCCGTAGAGTTACAATTGATTTCGAATCTTGATTTAATGTTGGCTATGGATAGTGGGAATGGACATTTAGCAGCCATGTTTGGCGTGCGCGTTGTCACAATCTGGGGCGCTACACATCCTTATGCGGGTTTTGCGCCTTTCAATCAAAAGAATTTACAACAGATCTTACCAGATTTGGAGCGTTATCCGTTTCTGCCAACCTCGGTTTATGGGAATAAAATGATTACGGGTTATGAAGATGTAATGACATCCATCTCACCTGAATCTGTCGTTGAGGTTATCAGTGAAGAAATGGCATAAAAAAAGCTGTCTCGATTGAGACAGCTCCTTTTCTTAAGTTTTCTAAACCGAGTCTTATTTGTGCTCAGCATATCTTTTAGCAACTTCTTCCCAGTTGATCACATTGAAGAAAGCTTCGATGTAATCAGGGCGTCTGTTTTGGTAGTTGAGGTAATAAGCGTGTTCCCAAACATCAACTCCTAAAATTGGCATACCTGAGCAACCGACATTAGGCATTAATGGGTTATCTTGATTAGCTGTTGAGTGGATTTCTAATTTTCCACCTTCTAAAACACAAAGCCAACCCCAGCCTGAACCGAATTGTGTTGCTGCTGCTTTCGAGAATTTATCTTTAAAGTCTTCAAAAGAACCAAAAGCATCATCAATTGCTTTTGCTAATTCTCCACTTGGTTTTCCGCCACCTTCTGGACACATCACTTTCCAGAAAAGACTGTGGTTGTAAAAACCACCACCATTGTTACGAACAGCTTTGTTTGATAAATCTAAATTCTTAAGAATTTCTTCGATTGATTTGTTTTCAAGGTCAGTTCCTTCGATCGCAGCGTTTAATTTGTTTGTATACCCATTATGGTGCTTGTCATGGTGAATCTCCATGGTTTTAGCATCAATATGTGGTTCTAATGCATCAAATGCATAATCTAATTTTGGTAGTTCAAAAGCCATAATAATAGTTTTTTAAATTTAATTGCACTCAAATGTAACAAGAAGACGCTTATATCTAAACTTTTTGATGTTATAAAAAACTTAAAGTGGATTGTATTTGTTTCAACTTCATTAGGTGTGTTTTTAAAGTTCTAAGAAACAGTGCAAATATTCAGTTTTAAAATAAGCTATGTCACAAAATTTCGACAGCTCTTTGTATCTTTCGTTTTTTAAAATAGGATTCTCATTCCATGCAAGAAATTTCATCATACAAAATTTATAACGCTTCAGCAGGCTCAGGAAAAACCTTTACTTTAACTGCTGATTATCTCGCCAAAATATTAACTGCAAAAAGTCACCAGAGCTTTCGCCGTATTTTAGCAATGACCTTTACAAATAAGGCTGTCACTGAAATGAAAACACGGATTTTAGACAGTTTGGTGGAGTTTACACAAATTGAAGAAGATGAATCTGTTTCTGATTTATGCCACGCCGTGATGACAATTAGCGGATTGGATGAAAAGACAATTCAGAAAAAATCTGTGGTGATGCTCAAGCAGATTTTAGATAATTATGCTGCTTTTGAGGTTTCTACCATTGATGCTTTTACCCATAAAATCATCCGAACCTTTGCCAAGGATTTAAATTTATCTTTCAATTTTGATATCGAGATGGATGCGAAAGCCTTGCTTGAAAATGCCGTCAATCGTGTGATTGATAAAGTGGGGAACGATCAACAATTAACCCAAATATTAATTGATTTTACCACAGAAAAGATTTATGACGATAAGAGTGGTTATATTTTTCAAGATATTTTTGACGCCGCACTGTTACTGCTGAATGATAATGAAATTGAGTTTGTTGAAGCTTTACAAAGCTATCAATTGAGTGATTTTGCAAAAACAAAAAGACAGCTTAATCAAGAGGTGAAAAACCTAAAGGCTGAACTCAAGGAGCTTTCTGAACAAATGTTAGCCGTTTTTGAATCGCAAGGAGTTACCGATGATTTTAACAAAAATACAATTCCGAATTTTTTTAAAAGAATTGCTGATGAGGAGAAGCTGCCCAAAATAAAATTTGATGCTAAATGGCAATCGACTTCTGATACTTCTGTGTTTTACACGAAGAAAACCTCAGATGAAAGTAAACAAGTCATTGATGACTTAGCGCCCCAGATTTTTGAAGCTGTTGCGCTTGTAGAAAAAAAGATTAATCAAATAGATATTAATAAAAAAGTGTCAAAAAATATGACACAATTATCAGTTTTGAATTTGGTGCAAAGAGAAATGAAATTGATCAAGGAGGAACGCAATGTTCAGTTGATTTCAGATTTTAATAAAACCATCAATACAGAACTCAAGGATCAGCCTACACCTTTTATATATGAGCGATTGGGGGAGAAATTTCAGCATTTTTTTATCGATGAATTTCAGGATACCTCTCAAATGCAATGGACCAATTTAAAACCTTTGGTCGAGAATGCATTGAGCTCGCTTTATGACAATCAAGAGTCGGGAAGCCTGACATTGGTTGGTGATCCGAAACAATCCATTTATCGCTGGCGCGGTGGAGATGTGGGGCAGTTTGTTAATCTGATTGCTGGAGATACGGACTTTAATAGATCACCTAAGGTTGTCAACCTCCCGAACAATTACCGTAGTGCACGTGAAGTTGTGCGCTTTAACAATGGTCTTTTTGCTTCCGCGAAAGAACAAGTCGACAGTCCTTTAGTCCACTCCATTTACGAGGAAGAAAAACTAAAGCAGCAGCCCATTAAGAAAGCAAATGGCTATGTCAATGTGCGCTTTGTTGAAGCCAAAAATAAGGCCGAAAAAAATGAGCAATACGCAGAGTTAGTTATTGCGAAAATTCAAACCAAGCGTGCGCAAGGCTTTCTGCTGAAGGATATGTGTATTTTGGTCAGAAAAAAAGAACAAGGTATTGTTCTTGCCAATGCATTGACTAAAGAAGGTGTCACAATTATTTCATCTGAAAGTTTATTGATTTCATCTGATGCTAGCGTTCAGTTTTTAAATTCTCTTTTGACTTTCTTAGAAAATGAAGAAGATGTTGAAGCCAAATATAAGCTCATTTCTTACCTTGATGAGCACCTGGTCAAGCCGCAGAATAGTTTTACTTTTGTGCATCGTTTAATGCGTTTATCAACAGAGGAGTTTTGGCGTGAATTAAAGAATTTTGATATTGATTTTCAGGCTAAAAAATTTCATGAGTTACCTTTATATGATTCTGTAGAGTATGCTATTGACGCTTTTCATATTGCAGATTTTGCCAATGCTTATGTCCAGTTTTATTTAGATGAGATTTTTGATTTTACCCAAAAAAAAGTCAATAACCTCAAGTCTTTTTTGAGCCATTGGGAAACTAAAGCCTCGACAAAAGGAATTGTGGCGCCAGAAAATCAGGATGCCGTTGAGATCATGACAATCCATAAGAGTAAAGGACTTGAGTTTCCTATTGTCCTTTATCCTTACGCTGACGAAACTTTTGCTCATGTTTTACAAAGTCATGTTTGGCTTCCTCTTGATGAGACCAAAGCATTGTCACTGGGATTGGTCAGGAAGCCGTCTTCAAAAAATACAAATCCTGCTTTTCAAAAGGAATTGCAATCGCTGGTAAGTGAAACGGAGTTGGAAAACCTAAACTTACTCTATGTTTCATTGACGCGTGCCTCACAAGAGTTACACGTTTTTTCAGCACAAACGAAAGACAACCAAAAAAATTACTATAACACTTTTAAGGATTATGCTTTAGAAAAAAACAAAAGCTATGAGGATTTAGAAATCGAATTTGGTCAATCTGATCGCGATGATTTTCAGCGTAAAACGACCGACAATAATCAACTTTTTCCGATTAAATTTTTGGCATCTCAAGAGAAATTCCACGTCAAATTAGTGACCGAACCCGAGTCGACTGTTGAATCAGACCAGGTAAATGCGCGCCGAAAAGGGAATTTGATACACGATTTATTAGCGCATATTGACACAATATCAGATATTGACTTGCAGTTAGACAAGGTTTTGTCACAAGGAGAGATTTCGATTGCAGAGCGAGTAACACTTAAAAGTCAATTAATAGCAATAATAAATCACGATCAGCTCAAAGTTTGTTTTTCTGAAAAGTGGCAGTCATACAATGAAAGAGATATTTTTTATAAAGGAAAATTGTTGCGACCCGATAAATTCTGTACACAAGGGCAAAAAGCTATTATTATTGATTATAAAACAGGAGGATTTTCACAAAATCACGCCATACAGATTCAAAATTATGCAGAAGCAATAAAAGCTTTAGGGTTTGAGGTGGAACAAAAAATGATTGTGTATATTTCCGAAAGTATTGAGATAAAGATTTTATAAATTTGTAAAAAAAATTATGTATTCAAAAGACTTACAAAAGCAGTTGCAAAATGAGATCCAATCGATCAAAGATGATGGGTTGTATAAAAAAGAGCGTGTGATTACTTCACCGCAAGGCGCTGAAATTACTATTGATACTGGTGAAAAAGTATTAAACTTTTGTGCAAACAATTACCTAGGCTTATCATCACACCCAGAAGTGGTCAAGGCAGCTAAAGAGACTTTAGACAGTCATGGTTTTGGGATGTCAAGTGTCCGCTTTATCTGTGGGACACAAGATATTCACGTTGAGTTAGAGCGTAGAATTGCGAAGTTTTACAAGACTGAAGATACAATTCTTTACGCTGCATGTTTTGATGCAAATGGCGGTATTTTTGAGCCTTTGTTGACAAAGAACGACGCCATTATATCAGATTCATTAAACCACGCTTCTATTATTGATGGTGTGCGTTTATGTAAAGCGGCACGTTACCGTTACGAAAATGGTAATATGACAGATTTAGAAGATCAGTTAAAGAAAGCTAAAGAAAATGGGGCACGAAATATTTTAATTGTCACGGATGGTGTTTTCTCAATGGACGGACTTGTCGCGCCTTTAGATAAAATTTGTGATTTGGCAGATAAGCACGAAGCCTTAGTTATGATTGATGAGTGTGATGCCACTGGTTTTATTGGAGAAAAAGGAATTGGGACACTTGAGGAGAAAGGCGTGCTAGACCGCGTAGATATTATCACAGGAACATTAGGTAAAGCTTTAGGTGGCGCAATGGGCGGCTATACGACAGGAAAGAAAGAAATCATTGACTTGTTGAGACAGCGTTCACGTCCTTACTTATTCTCAAACTCTCTGGCGCCAGCTATTGTGGGTGCTTCTATCAAAGTATTTGATATCCTTGAGAATGATGATAGCTTCAGAAAAAAACTGAATGATAACACGGCTTACTTTAAAAAACACATTAAGGATTTGGGCTTTGATATCATTGATGGCGACTCTGCAATTGTGCCAGTCATGCTATATGATGCGAAAATTGCACAAGAAATGGCATCAAAATTACTAGAAGAAGGGATTTATGTGATTGGATTTTTCTTCCCAGTTGTGCCAAAAGAAAAAGCGAGAATTAGAGTTCAACTCTCCGCTGCGCATGACAAGGAGCATCTCGATAGAGCGGTTAATGCCTTTGAGAAAATCGGAAAATCA
>JAKDUG010000108.1 GCA_030457805.1 Psychroflexus sp. | reverse complement strand
TTAAAGTTGGCGTTTTGGGTGCTGGGCACCTCGGCAAGATCCATTTAAGACTTCTCGAAGAGTCAAAACATTACCAACTCATTGGATTCTATGATCCAGATACTGAAAATGCGCATAAGCTGAGTCAAGATGTAGGCTATCATTTGTTTGACGATCTGGATCAATTGATTGCTGCCGTTGATGTGGTTGATATCGTGACGCCAACAATGGCTCATTTCGAAACAGCAAAAAAATGCATCGAAGCAGGCAAACATATTTTTATTGAAAAGCCAATTACA
Source organism: Psychroflexus sp. (assembly GCA_030457805.1). Lineage (GTDB taxonomy): Bacteria > Bacteroidota > Bacteroidia > Flavobacteriales > Flavobacteriaceae > Psychroflexus. The sequence goes on along the minus strand of JAKDUG010000108.1, from coordinate 6,889 downwards.
AATACGGCTGAAGAAGCAGATACATTAATTTCTCTAGCCAAAGAGCATAAAGTCAAAGGGCAGGTTGGCCACGTGGAGCGTTTTAATCCAGCATTTAGAGCAGCCATTCCAACCATCAAAAACCCGATGTTCATCGAAGCACATCGCTTGGCAGAATTCAATCCAAGAGGAACAGACGTTCCTGTGGTGTTAGACTTGATGATTCACGATATTGATGCCATTTTAAGCTTGGTTAAATCTAAGGTTAAATCGATTAATGCCAGTGGCGTTTCGGTTATTTCAGACACACCCGATATTGCCAATGCCAGAATTCAGTTTGAAAACAACTGTGTTGCAAATTTAACGGCGAGTCGGATTTCTTTAAAGAATATGCGCAAATCGCGCTTCTTTCAGAAAGATGCTTATGTCTCTGTTGACTTTTTAGAAAAGAAAACTGAAGTTGTCCGCATGAAAGATGCTCCTAAAAGCCCGGATGATTTTGCAATGATTTTACAAAATGCAGAAGGTAACAAAAAACAAATCTACTTTGAAAACCCCGATATTGAAGCAAATAATGCAATTTTAGATGAACTCGAAACTTTTGCACTTGCCATTAAAAACGACACAACACCAATTGTGAGTTTAGAGCAAGGCGCAGAGGCTTTACGCGTTGCTAAACAAATTATTGCAGCATTTGACAACTAAATACAAAAAATTATTTTTATGAAAAATATAGCAGTTATTGGTGCAGGATCAATGGGAAATGGTATTGCACACACATTTGCACAGTTTGGCTATAAAGTCAATTTGATTGATATTTCACAAGAAGGTCTTGATAAAGGGATGGCAACCATCACCAAAAATCTTGACCGAATGGTCGCTAAAGAGAAAATTAGTGAAGATGATAAAAAAACAACATTAGATAACATCACCACTTTTACGGATCTCAAAGAAGGTGCTAAATCTGCTGACTTGGTTGTAGAAGCAGCGACAGAAAATGAAAAAATCAAGCTCGATCTTTTCAAGCAACTTGATGATATTTGTCCAACGGATACAATTCTGGCTTCGAACACGAGTTCAATTCCTATTACAAAAATTGCAGCAGTCACAAATCGGGCTGAAAAGGTTATTGGCATGCACTTTATGAATCCAGTGCCAATCATGAAACTTGTTGAAATCATTAGAGGCTACAACACAAGTAATACAACAAATGACACGATTGTTGAGCTTTCTAAAAAGATCAAGAAAGTACCGACAGAAGTGAATGATTACCCAGGGTTTGTTGCCAATCGTATTTTAATGCCGATGATCAATGAGGCGGTCGAAACATTGTACAATAATGTTGCTGGAGTGCAAGAAATTGACACAGTAATGAAACTCGGAATGGCACACCCAATGGGACCTCTACAACTAGCTGACTTTATTGGTTTAGATGTTTGTCTATCTATCCTAGAAGTAATGTACGACGGATTTAAAAACCCAAAATACGCCCCTTGTCCACTTCTTGTCAACATGGTAAGAGCTGGAAAAATGGGTGTAAAATCAGGTGAAGGATTCTACGACTACAGCGAATCAAGAAAAGCTGAAAAAGTTTCAAATCAATTTAGCTTGTCGTAGTTATGCCCATAGTCAAACCTTTTAAAGCGATCCGCCCCTCGAGAGACAAAGCAGGCTTGATCGCTTCAAGACCTTATGAAACTTATTCAAAAGCACAGCGAGAAGCTCGGCTAGACAACAATCCCTTTTCTTTTCTACATATAGTCAATCCTGGCTACAAGTATCACAAAGAAATTTCTGGCCCACAACGCTTTAAGCTTGTCAAAAATAGATATGAAGAATTTAAAGAAGATGGCAGTTTTATCAAAGACGAGACTGCCAATTTCTATTTGCATAAAATAGTTTATCGCAAAAGAATTGAGTTCGTCGGTATTGTTGGTGCTGCATCTGTTGATGATTATGAAAATAGAATTATCCGCAAGCATGAAGACACGATTTCAGAGAAAGTTGAAATTTACAACGACTACCTCAAAACAGTCCGCTTTAATGCTGATCCTGTTTTGCTAACGCATCCTGAGAATAATAAGATAGAGATGATTAAGCAAAAAATGATGCAAGAACGCGCTGAGTATGAATTCACAACGACCTCACGCGAAACGCATTATTTATGGCTCATCAAGGATCAAGACGACATTGATACAATCCAAAAGGAATTCGGAAAGATGTCTCATTTTTATATAGCAGATGGTCATCACCGAACAAACTCTTCAATTTCATTAAGAGCCGCAATTGCAAAAGACAATAAAAAACACACTGGAGAAGAAGCTTATAATTTTTTTATGAGCTATTTGATTCCAGAATGTCAGCTTCAGATTTTTGAATTTAATCGTTTAATCAAAACATTAAACGGGCTGAGTAAAGAGAATTTTTTGATTCAATTGGATGAATATTTCAAAATTGAAAACAGGGGTCAAAACTATTATAAGCCAAGCGGAAAACACAAGTTTAGTATGTATTTGGAGAATGAGTTTTATTCACTTGCATTGCGAAAAAATTCATACCAATTCACCGATGCTTTATCACAGTTGGATGCTCAGATTTTGTTTAAAACAATCTTAGAACCCACTTTAGGCATTACCGATCTCCGACATGATAAACGCATTAAATACGTTCAAGGACAAAAAGACATGACTTACGTCAAAGGCGCCATTGACAATGGAGATTACCGCGTTGGTTTTGGTCTTTTTCCTGTCACTGTCAATGAGATGAAATTAATTGCTGATGAAAGTTTAGTGATGCCACCAAAAACGACATATATCGATCCGAAATTGAGAAGTGGTATTACTATTTATGAGTTTTAAGCTTTTCGTCAAGTAAAACCATTATCTTGTATTTTTTAAAAATAGTTAATTTATGTCAGTAGATATTGCTCAAAATCTTGGGGAAATAAAAAGCGAAATTGGTGCAAAGGCCACTCTGGTTGCTGTTTCTAAAACAAAACCTGAAAGTGATATTACCCAAGCCTACAATGCTGGGCATCGCATTTTTGGAGAAAACAAAATCCAAGAAATGACGGACAAACATGAAAATCTACCTAAGGATATTGAATGGCATATGATTGGACATGTGCAGTCAAACAAAGTCAAATATATGGCTCCTTTTGTCAAGCTTGTTCATGCTGTTCATAAAATGAAATTACTTAAAGAAATCAACAAACGCGCTAAAGAAAATGAGCGTGTGATCGATTGTTTACTGCAAGTTAAGATTGCTGAAGAAGACACAAAGTATGGAATGAATGCTGATGAAATTGAGGCTTTATTAAAAGATGAACGCCTTGAGAATTTTAAAAATGTTCGCATCAAGGGTTTGATGGGAATGGCGACTTTTACAGATGATAAAGAACAACTGAAACGCGAATTTTCAAGTTTGCAAAAATTATATCACAAATTAGAAAAACAAGAACCAGGCTTTGATACCTTGTCAATGGGAATGAGTGGCGATTATAAAGTTGCACTTGAACACGATTCTAACATGATCCGGGTGGGAAGCTCCATTTTTGGTGAAAGAAACTATTAAAATTTGTACGCAATACTCGACATAGAATCAACTGGCGGTAAATATAATGAAGAAGGAATTACCGAAATAGCGATCTACAAATACGACGGAACACGTATTGTTGATGAATTTGTCAGTTTAGTTAATCCCGAACGCAAGATTCAATCTTTTGTAGTTGGCCTAACGGGAATTACAAATCAGATGCTTCAAAACCAGCCAAAATTCTATGAAATTGCAAATCGAATTTTGAAAATAACAGAAGGGTGTATCATCGTTGCGCATAATGCAAAATTTGACTACCGCATGCTCCACATGGAGTTTGATCGTTTGGGCTACACTTTCGAACGCGAAAATCTATGCACCATAAAATTGGCTGAAAAACTATTGCCAGATTTAAAATCTTATAGTTTAGGAAAGCTGGTCAAGAAACTTGGCATCCCTATCGAAAACAGACATCGTGCAAGTGGCGACGCTTTGGCGACAGTTCAGCTTTTTGAATTGCTCTTGGAAAAAGAACAAGCGCAGGCCTTGATCCAAGAACAAATTACCCGAAAACCTAAGTTTTCAAAAGACAAAAAATTAGAAAGTCTATTAGAAAATTTGCCACACTCTATTGGCGTTTATTTTTTTTACAATGCAAATGATGAGATCATTTACATCGGTAAAAGTAAAGATATCAAAAAAAGGATTCTTCAACACTTCACAAACTCAAGTCATAAGTCAAAAAAAATACAAGATGAAATTAACAGAATAGCGTACAAAATTACGGGTAATGAACTGATCGCTTTGCTCACCGAAAATCAAAGCATTAAAAAGTTTAAACCTAAATACAATCGTGCACTAAAGAAAGATATTTTCACTTACGGTCTTTATGCTGAAGAAAACAAGGATGCTTACCTCACTTTAAACATTCAGAAAATAGAAGATTGCCAGGATAAAAACTACATCACGAGTTTTACAACTTTAAAACAAGCAAAAAAATTCTTGATGACTTGTGTTGACCGCTACGCCCTTTGCTTAAAACTGACGGGCTTGCACCAAACGAATGGTGCATGTTTTAATTATGGAATAAAAAAATGTCTCGGTGCTTGTATTCTGGAGGAAACTCCTGAAAGATACAATGCACGCGTCAAAGAAGTGATTGCTCAATATCAAATGCCGCAAGATGACTTGATTGTCTACGAACGCGGTAGAACGCAAGAAGAAAAAGCACTGATTGTCACTGTAGAGGGAAAAATAAAAGGCTATCTTTTCCTCAACTCAGATCAGAATCTATCTCAAACAAATTTTAAACAAAACCTCATTAAAATTAATGATGATAGAGATGCAAGACATATTTTCCAATCGTATATTCGAAAAAATGAAACGCGATTAAAGGTTAAAAATTTAGAGCTTTAAAAATGCATTGGAAAGAGAAAATACACGAAATCATTTACGAAGCTGATACAAAAAAGGGGCGGATTTTTGATATCATCCTATTAATTGCAATCAGTTTTAGTATTGTCCTTGTCTTACTCGACAGTGTTCAGAGCATTTATGACAAATACCATGATTATTTTTATTATGCAGAGTGGGTCATTACCATCATTTTTACAATAGAATATATTCTGCGAGTTGTCTGCATCAGAAAGCCTAAGAAATACATTTTCAGCTTTTATGGCATCATTGACTTATTATCAACGCTTCCACTCTACATTAGCTTCATGTTTACGGCGAGTTATGCTTTAATGACGCTCAGAGCATTGCGTTTATTAAGGGTCTTTAGAATTTTAAAAGTCACGCGGTATATCGGAGCCAGCAATCGCCTAAGAGTTGCCTTGAGGTCGAGTGTTCCGAAAATCATGATCTTTATTTTCAGTATTATTATCATCTCTTTTATCGCTGGAACAATCATGTACCTTGTAGAAGGGCCAGAACACGGCTTCACTTCTATTCCCGTCAGCATTTATTGGACAATTGTCACGCTGACAACAGTTGGATTTGGAGACATACATCCGGTGACACCTTTAGGACAATCGATCGCCACTATCATAATGGTTCTTGGTTATGGCATTATTGCTGTACCAACAGGAATTGTATCGTCTGAATTGGTAAACGCAAAACCAGATCAAACACAAACACAATCTTGTTATAATTGTGGTGAAAAGAATCATCTTGACAAAGCTAAATTTTGTCAACATTGTGGATATACACTCAATCAGTAAGCCTTTGGAAAAGCACTACTTAATCAGCATCATCGGCCCAACTGCGATTGGCAAAACAGCTTTAGCTATCAAATTAGCACAGCTATTTCAGACTGAAATCATCTCGTCAGATTCACGCCAATTTTATAAAGAAATGCAAATCGGAACCGCCGTTCCTTCTGCAGAAGAATTGACAGCTGCCAAGCATCATTTCATACAGCACAAGTCTATACACGAAAGCTATACAGTTGGCGATTTTGAGAGAGAAGCACTTGCCTTGTTGGACAAACTTTTTCAATCTAAACCTGTTGTTATCATGGTTGGCGGAAGTGGCCTCTATGAGAAAGCTGTGACAAAAGGTTTAGACAACTTCCCAAAAGTGAATGAGCAAATTAAGGAACAACTCATCGAAGCCTATCATGAAAAAGGGATTGCACCTTTAGCTGAAAAACTTCAAGATTTAGATCCTGAATACGCACAAGAAGCAGATTTAGAAAATCATCAACGTGTCATCAGAGCCTTATCTATTTGTTTATCAAGTGGCGAGAAGTTTTCTAGTTTCTTAGGTCAAACAGCACATAAACGCAACTTTGAAAATATCCTCATTGGCTTAGAAGCCGACAGAGAAATCATCTATAATCGCATCAATAAACGCGTTGGTATTATGCTAGAAAATGGCTTACTAAAGGAAGTGGAATCGCTGGAGAAGTACAAAAACCTCAATGCATTAAACACTGTAGGTTACAAAGAGCTCTTTGAATTTTTAGCAGGAGAAGTGACGCAAAATGAGGCTATTGAAAATATCAAAACGCATACACGAAGGTTTGCCAAGCGTCAACTCACATGGTATCGCAAGGATGAAAGAGTCAATTGGTTTGCTTATGACACAGACCCTTCAGAAATCACAAACCTCTTAAAGGATAAATACTTATTGCAACCCAACTAATTAGACTGCAATAAGTATCGTTTTTTTGAAACTGAATTATCCTTCTTTTTTAGATGCTTTTTCCACTTTCGTCTTTAACGACTAAACGAAATCCTTCACCGTGAATATTAAGAATCTCTACTAAATCATCTTTCTTCAAGTACTTTCTTAATTTGGCGATATAAACATCCATACTACGCGATGTGAAATAGTTGTCGTCTCTCCAAATTTTTGTCAGAGCAAGTTCACG
>JAKDUG010000107.1 GCA_030457805.1 Psychroflexus sp. | reverse complement strand
TTGTGTAAGGCTTAGTTAGTCAGTCATTATCTCTGAAAAAATCTCAAATGATTTGACTTGCGCTTCGTGGTCGTAAATATGTGATGACAAAATAAGCTCATCAACTCTAAAACGATCAACAAAGGCTTGTGTTTGTGCTTTGACTTCTTCTTTATTCCCCACAAAAGCATATTTCAACATCTGTTGAACACTCGGGTGATTCTTCAAATGCTCAATTTCAGGTGTCATTGCAGTCTCTTTTTGAAGGTAATCCATTTTTTGCGTTAAAATACCTAATATCATTTTGTACATACTCGTTGACATACGTTCTGCTTCTTCAGAGGTTTCTGCCGCAATAATATTAATACCAGCAATTGTATAAGGTCGGTCTAAAACAGCTGAAGGTCTAAAGTTTTGATGATAAACACGCAATGCTTCTTCCAGTTGTGCTGGGGCAAAATGACTTGCAAAAACATAAGGCAAACCTTTTTCTGCAGCCAAATACGCACTACTGGTGCTTGAACCAAGAATATAAATCGGCACATCGACCCCTTCAGCGACAAAAGCTCTCACAGGTTGTTCATTATCACTTGAAAAATAATTTTGAATTTCCTCAATATCTTTGGGGAAGTCATGAACGGCCGTCATCCGATCACTACGAATTGCATGTGCTGTTCGCTGGTCAGTTCCTGGAGCACGTCCTAAGCCTAAATCAATTCGGTTGGAATGAAGTTGCCCTAGAGTTCCAAATTGCTCTGAAACAATTAACGGCGAATGATTTGGCAGCATTATTCCGCCAGAACCCACACGTATTTTTTCTGTGCCTTGCGCAATATGTCCTATCAATATTGATGTTGCAGAACTTGCAATACTCAACATATTGTGATGTTCGGCTAGCCAAAAACGTTTATAGCCAAACTCTTCTGCACGCTGCGCAAGATTTAAGCTGTTTTCAAAAACTTCAGAAATCTCTGTCTCTACACCGACTGCTGCCAACTCCAAAATAGAGAAAGCCACTTTATTTAAATCTGCTGCCATAATTATGAAACAATTTTGAGTACAAAACTATAAAGAAGTTCATCTAATAATAAGAATGTTATGTTAACTCATTTTGGCGTGTAAAGACACAAAAAACAAAATCCTGCACTGTATCAAAAGGTGTGTAATGATTGACATGAAGAGATTTCACTGGCTTAAACCCATCTCCAAATTTTTTTTCTAAATCGCTTTCTGTGTATTGTCTGATCTCTATGCCGCTACATTTCTGCGGCCCTTGATCAGAAAAAGTTGCCACGACAAAAATACTTTTGGGTTGAAGCGCTTTAAGCAGGATTTGCCGATAGGCTTGAATTTCTTTTTCATCGGTCAAAAAATGAAAAGCAGCACGATCATGCCAGAAGTCATAGTGCTGTGTCGGCTGAAAATCTGAGATATCAGACACAATCCAATTCACCAACTTTGCCCGGTCACCAAGTCGACTTTTAGCCCGCTGAATTGCTTTCCTAGAAATATCAAGAACAGTGATATTTAGATATCCCATTTCTAATAAATGATCGACAAAGAAAGTATCACCGCCACCAATATCAATAATTTGACTTGTTTTAGGAAGGTCAAAAAAAGTGACAAAATCTAAAGATGTCTGTGGTTTATTCTCAAACCAGCTCATTTGACTGTGATCCTTTGTTTGATAGATATTATCCCAATGTTTTTGGCGTGCCAACTTATCCATAGATTTCTATTATTAAAAACGAATCTACAAAGGTAGTGCAGCTTTTAAAATTTCAACAGATTGTACTTTTAAATAATACAGTTTAACCCTTTGATAAGTCTTCAATGGTTTGGATGGTTTCTGAATCATCCTCTCCCAAACCTTCTTTCTGATATTTCAAAACACCTTGTTGATCAAAAACACTAATAATATTTGAATGTGAGAAATCAATAGGCGAAATCTGTTTGTAGCTCACTGCAAGTACCGCTGCAAATTCACGTGTATTTTCTGGCGTACTTCGCAAAAACATCCATTGATCTGAATCCATTTCATTTTCTTTTGCAAAGGCTTTTAAACGCTTTGGCGTATCTGTTTCGGGATCAATACTAACAAAAACATACTTGACATTTTCGTTTTTTTCATCCGTCACATTCTTTTGAATATTTCGCACATCCGCCACCAATCTAGGGCAAGCAGCCTTGCAAGACGTATAGATCATAACGACTACCAAGACATCACCTTTGAGATGCTCTAATGTGATGTTTTTATCATCTTGCGTCGTCCATTCTGACGGCAAGTGATAAATAGAGAGATCTGGGAGTTCTGCACTTTCTTCTGTCGCTTCTTTCTCATCTTTCTCATCTTTCTGAGCTGAATCTTTATCTGCATTTTTCTGACAAGACAAGAGACTCATTACAAGAACGAGAATAAAATATTTATAAATTTTCATTGCTTTGGTTATTTTTATCTAAATTTTTAGCACATCTAAAGCCGAGATTTCGGACATTGTAATTTGCTTTAACACTACCACGAAAGGCATAGCGCATAAAAGCAGCATAGTTCATGAGATCAGAAGACCCAATTGCAGCACTGCCACAAAAAAGATTATTATCCGCGTTGACATCCCGGCGAGATTCGCCAGATATCAGAACTGAATTAAAGTCTGAAGTCCACTCCCACACCAAACCATGCATGTCATAAACACCCCAATAATTCTCAAAGGTGCTACCGACCTCTTGATTAAAAGCTGCTGGTTTTTCATACCATCCTAAAATAAACTGGTTGTAGGAATCTTTCTCGCGCGCATCTGGTTCAGTTTCATCTGCCATGGCCACATATTCCCATTCATCTAGAGTTGGCAAACGTTTGCCTTGACATTCACAGTATCTTTTTGCTGCAAAATAAGAGATATTTGTTACTGGTGAATTGCTGTTCTCTCCCTTTTTTAAGGTTTGATTAGCATTCCAGTGTCGCAAGTAACTTTCATCAGCAAACAAAGCTTTCACGTTTTTTTTATCCCATTCAGGATGCTCGCCAACGAATTTTTGAAATTCAGTATTCGTGACAGGGTAAACATCTAAGGCAAATCGTTTGATCTCAACCTTGGCCGAATCTCCGCCGTATAATGGCACATAAGATCCTTTTTCAATTATTGCCATTCCATCGATATCCTGAGCCAAAGTTATAAATGGCAAGAGGAGAAATGATAGCTTTGCGATGATTTTTATAAGGGTCAAATCAATTTGATTTTAAGATTAAAACTAGCGACGGTGTTTTTTAACTTGCTCTTCAGTCACAACAGTTTCATTATTATCCCAACTGTTGTAAATGTATGTCATCACACTTGCCACTTCGCGATCAGTAATATTCTGAGAAGTCATCACACTATTATAAGTTTCACCATTGACAACGATCTCGCCAGATTTACCGTGAAGCACAATCGAAATAGCACGTTCCACATCAGCATTTAAATAATCTGAATTGGCCAATGGCGGGAAAGCACCTGAGATTCCTTTTCCGTTTGCTTGGTGACATGCAAAACAGGTTTGTCCGTAGACTTTTTTCCCAATTTCCATTTTATCATCAAATGTCAGTGCATCTTTTGGTTTTTTAGAAGCCGCATATTCTTCATCAGAGATTGGCATTTCCTGAATAGCACCACCTTCTGGCAGATAAATCCCTTCTTGGATTGTCCCTTTATAGACATCCTTTTGTTCCTTTCCTGTGGCATTGATTTGACCTAAGGCACCTTTATTAAAAGCTCTAAAAATAGAGTGGTCTACCAAAATATACTCGCCAGGAGCATCAATTTTAAATTCGATCATGGCAGCACCTCCAGCAGGGATCAATGTCGTTTGTACATTTTCATTCACCAAGCTACCACCTTCTAACTGAACTTTGTCAAAAATCTCTCCAATCACGTGAAAACTTGAGATCAAATTTGGACCACCATTACCGACATAAAGCCTAACAGTCTCACCCACCTCAGCATCCAAAGCATTTTCTCCTGTCAAAGCACCAACTTTTCCATTAAAAACAACATAATCAGCATCTTCATCAATTGCTTTTTCCATATCAAATGCCTGTAAGCCAGGATCGCCATAATCTCCTTTTGTATAGAAATCACCCTGCATAATATAGTATTCCTTATCAACAGGTGCTAAACCTTCTTCTGGTTCAACTAAAATAAGACCGTACATTCCATTGGCAATATGCATTCCTACTGGTGCCGTCGCACAGTGATAAACATATAAACCTGGATTTAAAGTTTTAAAAGAAAAAACAATTTCACGACCTGGAGCCACAAATGAAGATACTGCTCCACCTCCAGGACCATTGACTGCATGCAAATCAATATTGTGAGGTAATTTATTATCAGGGTGATTTTTTAGATGAAACTCAATTTCATCACCAACTTTAGTTCGGATAAAACTCCCTGGCACAGTACCATCAAATGTCCAATACACATAATCAACACCATCAGCCATTGTTCCGACTTCCTCCAAGATTTCCATATCTACAGTTAAGCGTTTTGCACTTCGGTCTTTTGTAGAGGGTGGCACGTGTGGTGGTGATGTCAATTCGGCATCCATCCGACCATCAACTTTAATTTTTTTAGGATTGACAGAAGCCTGATCTTTTGAATCATTATTATTCGTACAGGCTGTTATGGCCATGACAAATAGAGAGAGAAGTAAAAATTTAAATGTCTTCTGTAATTTAAGTAAATTGGGCATATCGAGTTGATTAAGGGTTATACGTTATTGTAAAAGTAATAAGACAATCTTGTCCTGTACATGACAAATGTCATAAGTTATGAATAATTAGACAACTGCCAATAAAATCTTAATATATAAAAGAAAAGTGACTGATAAATATGATATTCATATTAAAAATCCCAACCAAAGGTTGTTTGAAAAACATAGTCAGTCTCGCTGGCAGTTTTCACCGGCTTGTTATCGTAATTGAGATTGATTCCGAAATTGACGAAGAAATCAAGCGGTAAATCGTATTTAACATCAAGATTGTAGTCAACACGCCAACGTCCAGATTCCGTCAAACTCGGGTAAACAACGGCACGTGTTAATAAGCTCAAATCTCCAATATCATAAAGATTGAGTTCGGTTGCTAAAAATGCTTCAGCACTGTTTTTATCTTTATCTAAATTATCGCCAGTAAAACTTTCATTGTTGTAAGATGCCCCTGCATGTACTGCCCAATAAGCACTATTGGTTTGAGTGATATACTTTCCGATACCAAGTTTCCCTAGTGTTCTTAGATTGATATTCTGTTCGGTATTTGAAAGCCAAGAGACTTCGGTCAAAGTAAACCAATTGCGTTTTAGATAATACTGATATCCCAAGGCTGCATCGAGTCTTTTGACAGATTCTGTCTCGTCCTGATTCGATCGAATGTCATTATAACTTGCATTCAACGCCCATCTTTTTGCACGATAGCCGACAGTACTCCTCACGCTAAATTGAGACAGGTTATCCGCTTTTGTAAAATTATACCCCACAGCTAAAGTAACACTGATATTGCTCAGGAAGTCAGTTTTAACTTCATTCAGAAAAACAATATGATCTTTCTTGACGGAACCCAATGTATCTTTAGCACTCAGAATGTAGACTTCGTCATTTTCTCGACTCTGCAAAGATCCGTTATAGCGTTCTCCTGACTCTACTGTAATTAAAAATTCGGTTTCTGTTCTAACGGTTTTCACTTTCTCCCAATCAATTTTAAAATCACTATCACTGTAATCTGTTTCAATCGTTGCGACACCTTGCTTCATTGATTTCATCTCCCCCACAATCATATTGCCATTAGAAAGCAAGAGGGAATCACTTTGTGCAAAACCGAAATGACTTTGGCACAAGAGAAGAAACAGAAATGCGAAGCTGATTTTCGCTGAAAAATGATACATATTTTTTAAAATTTTAATCAAAGCAAAAAGCTTTTAAGAAAATGTCTGCAAAAGCAAGAAAGTCAAAGCTTAAGCAAAAAATCATCCCTTTATTTAAGGCTGCAATAAAGGCTTTTATAATCAAGATTTGGAAGATTTATCACTCTTTTTTTTACCCAATAAATAACCCGCATAAAAAGGAAGTCCCAAAATAACAATAATAAAAAGAAGTGCTAACAAAGCAATTGTACGTATGGTTCCCCGCAATTCCTCCATGGTATTTTTGATTCCTTCATCGACTAAAGTATGCGCTTCCTCAGTTAATGCCTCACGTTCGCGTTTAACCATCGCATCAAGAGCATAGCGCTCGCGCTCGACGATCATACCTACCTCAGCTCGCTCTTCTGAAAGTCGCCACATCGCATTTGAAATGCCTTCATCTAATCCATAGAATAAAGGATCCATTTGTTCCCTAAAGCTGATTAAAGTGCCATCAATAAGCTCTGGAGCATTTTCAGCAACACTGATCAGACGTTCGGTTTGTGCCTGAAATTCCTTGATTTTCTGCTCAATTTTAATCGAATCAATACCTTTCTCATTGAGGTAAAGTTGGGTTTCCCATTGCAATTGTTTGCGCGTTAAATCTGAGCCATAACTGATTTTGCTTCCCATATTTGAAACCACTTCAGATAAAGTACCTACTGTCTCAACGGCGACATCATCAGGCGTCTCTTTAAATTCAAAATAAGCGTCTTTGACAGATTCCATTCGGTCAAAATTTATGACCTTAAACGGTGACTTAGCAGCTTGATTTTTAACAAATCCTGACAAATCCACATAATCCTTTTTAGATTTGACACTAGAGGCAATTTTCTGAATACGTGCAAGATTATCAGAAGTCGCCGCAGTTATAATTTGCAACTGCTGCTCATTTAAATTTTCATCTTCATATTTTTTGAAAAATTGATCTGCTTTTAAAGTGTATGTCCATACATCAACTAATGAGACCTGAGGAGAAGGCTGAAAACCAAACTTTTTAAGCTGCTTGGCTGTATTAATTTGCCAGCTCAAAAGTAACTGCTGAACCTTTTGATTTGGCTTGGTTTTGAGTATACTGTCAGAAGCATTTTGGGTGACATTCATGGCGTGTCCCACATATTCATGTGTCAATAAACGCGTATTGAGATCGATAACCTCAAGAGGTTTTTGTTCACTTTCTATTCGAACTAAAGAGCATGAATTTAGAAAAAAAACAACACCTATAATGCTAAAAAGCTTTGCAAAAACTAAACACTTACTA
>JAKDUG010000010.1 GCA_030457805.1 Psychroflexus sp. | reverse complement strand
TTGGCGATTCAAAAAATTTAAAACTTGGTCAAATTGTGTTTTTTCAAGTTGATCTTTTTCAGCTGAAGAATAGTTGTATTTATTTTTAAAATAATTGTAATTCTCAAGAGCACCTTTTGCGAGATAGTTTTGTTTTAATAAAAAGTATATGTCATTTTTTATAATAGGCTGAAAGCTTGTGTCAATTTCATGCAACAAGGATGTGAGATTCTGAATAGCATTGTCATAATTTTTATTTTTTGAAGCTATCTTGGCCAGACCTAATTTTGCATATTGTGTATATTCTTTGAGTTGGTTTTCTTCAGCAATAGAGAGTCCTGATTTAAAATTTATCTCTGCTGCAGCAAATGCATCAAGCTCCAGAAGACAATTTCCTTTTTCTAAGTACACTAAAGCTAAGTTGTTTTTAGCACCAGAGTTTTCAGTCACGGCTTCTTGATAAGATTGAATAGCCATGTCGTAATTTTCAATCGCATAAATGCAATCAATTTCATCCTTATAGCCATTGCCCATCACCGCGAAGATATTTCCTTTTGAAAGCGCTTTTTTGCCTTTAGCTAAATTAGCTTGATCGAGTAATGATTTGGCTTCTTTTAAATACTTCCTAGAGATATCATTGAGGTGGTAAAGCTGATATTGCTCTCCTAATAAACCTATTGTTCTGACTTGATTATTTAGATTGTCTGTTTCTCTTGCTAGGGCTATGGCTTTCATTGTATAGCGAAGTGCTTTCTCATTTTGATTTAACGCTGTATAGCCATTCACTAGAGTAATGAGCGCTGTAATCTTGGTGTCGTCATTAGTCGTTTTCTCATAAACTGACAAACTTAAATCGACTGCTTTCTTGGGATTGTGATATATGTTTAATCTTGCCTTTTCTAAATTATCATTAATTTCTTGACTTTCCTGTGCATTGAGTATTGGCAGGAAAGTCAAGAATAACAAAAGGCTTAAACTCCTTGTGATACAAAGATTAAAAGATGACATATCAACACAGTTTTATAGTGCAATTTATTGCAGCTAAACACAAATATAATTGATAAATTATTAGTTTTAAAAGTTAAGATGAAAACTATGACATCATTATCTTAAAACCATACACATTTAATTGTTATAAATCTCATCTTACTTCTCAGAGTTGTTTTTCTTACTCACCCACCAATAAAGTGGCGGGATTAATAAAGGCGCAAAGATTAATGTACTTGTCAAACCACCGATGATCACTGTTGCTAAAGGTCTTTGAACATCAGAACCTATGCCGCTTGAAATAGCAGCTGGAACTAGTCCGAAAATAGCGAGAACAAGAATTGTTAAGACTGATTTGAGTTGCTTTTTTGAAGTGTCGCTAACCAGGTTTTGTGTCAATGATTGATTGAAAATAGCTCTGTTTAATGCTGACACTAATAACACGCCTGCCATGACCGAAATTCCAAAGATGGAGACAAATCCAACGCCTGCGGAAACATTGAAGTAATAACCTCTGATAAGTAAAGCAGTAATACCTCCAGCCAAAGCAAACAGAACACAACTGATTGTGATGAGTGTATGCTTGAAATTTTTATAAAGCATAAATAAGAAGATAAAGACCACAATGAGAGTCAAAGGAATTGTAAAGGCCAATTGTTTTCCAGCACGCTCGAGGTTTTCATATTGACCACCATACACAACGTCATAACCTTTAGGAATATCGATTTGTGCCTCTATTTTTTCTTGTAATTCTTTGACAAAGCCACCTTGATCACGATGACGTATGTTTGTGCGCAAGGTGACTTCACGTTTATTATTATAGCGATAGATATTCGTCTGTCCTTCTTCAAAACTGACTTTAGCCAATTGTTCCATCGGAATCATGGCACCATTTGCAGAAGGGACTAGTAGGTTTTTAATTTCATCAATATTGTTGCGATACTCTGGTAAGTAGCGTAAAACAATATCATATCGTTTAGCGCCATCATATAAAATTGAAATGTTTTTACCACCAATGGCTGCTTCAATCATGTTTTGAATATCAGCCACATTGATCCCATATCGCGCAGCTTGCTCACGATTAATATCAATTGTCAGTTGATCTTGCGTTCCTTCTTGCTCGATATCAACACCTTCACTTCCGTGCATCTCTCTGACGATATTGGCGATACTATCCACTTTGGTACGCATCATCACTAGATCATCACCGACGACTGACACCGCTAAATCTGCAGCACTTCCTGTCACGATTTCCATGACTTGATCGATAATTGGCTGTCCGGCCGAGAAGCTAGCTCCAGGCATTTCGTGTTCTAAATCTGTTGTGATTCTTTTGACAAGACTATTTTTTGAAATGGTGTCACTCCACAAATGGTAATCTTTTAAACCGATTAGAATCTCGTTCCTATTGGCAGGGAAAGGATCTGTACCATCATCATTTCTTCCAGTTTGGGTAATGACATTATCAACCTGAGGGTATTTTGAAATAATCTCTCTGATTTTAGGGGCATATTTTGCATTTTCCTGAATGGTGATTCCTCCTGGAAAATTTCCTCTGAGAAAAATCGAGCCTTCATCTAATTCAGGTAAAAATTCCATTCCTAATTTTATACCGAAACCAATCAAAATAACGACAATACCAAAACCAACGACAACCGTTTTTTTGTAATGTCTTAATAACTTGGATAAGGTTTTCTCATAGATATTTTCAAGGAAAGTAAAAACTTTATTTTCTTTGACTTTAAGTGGTTTATCAGGATCTGAAATGGCCTTATTGTAAACAAATGAAATGAGAACTGGGATAAATGTCAGTGCGGCAATCATCGATCCGACCACAGCAAATGCTAATGTCAATGCCATAGGAGAGAAGAGTTTACCCTCGATTCTTGTCATTAGTAAAATTGGTAAATAAGCCAAAATAATAATCGTGACAGAGAAGAAAATTTCACGACCTACTTCTTGAGCTGACATTAAAGTCAGGTGTACGATTCCATTTTCCTTGTCTTCAGCTTTGGCGGTGCGATATTTCCGTATAATATGTTCGGCCATGATGACGGCGCCATCCACAATAATTCCAAAGTCAATGGCTCCCAATGAAAGTAAATTGGCTGGAATTCCTGTAAAGCGCATGATGATAAAAGCAAAAAGTAATGAGAAAGGAATTGTCAGAGCCACAACCAGGGCACTTCGCATGCTTCCCAAGAAGAATATCAGAATTATCACAACAATACTGACGCCTTCAAAAAGAGTTGTTCCCACCGTTTCTAATGAATGATCAATTAAGAAACTTCTATCATAAAGTGTTTTTATCTTCACACCTTCAGGAAGCTCATGAGCTTCTAAATCTTGAATACGTTGTTTGAGATCAACTAAAACCTCACTTGGGTTTTCATATTTACGCAGTAAAATAATGCCTTCTACACCATTTTCAATGTCGAGATCTTCATCAGGAATACTGTATCCCAAAACACCACTTGGCGGTGGCGGTCCAATTTCAACACTGGCCACATCTCTCACAAAAACAGGGATGCCATTATCTGATTGAAGCACAATATTTTCAATATCTCTTTCATCGTCAATAGCGCCTAATCCACGAACGGCAAAGCCTTGGCCACCACGCTCTACAATGTTTCCACCCGTGTTTTGGTTGTTTGCTATAATGGCATCTTCAACATCAGAAATTGTCAGGTTATATTTTCGTAGATGATCAGGATTAGCATGGATATGGTATTGCTTAAGCGGCCCTCCAAAAGTGGTGACATCTGCGACACCATCAGCTTGTAGGAGGTAAGGTTCAATGACCCAATCTTGTAAATCTCTTATTTCAGTAGGAGAGAAAGTTGGTGGTGCTTCAACCACATAGCGAAATATTTCACCCACAGCAGTTGACAAAGGTGCCAACTCAGTATCAACACCTTCCGGAAGTTCAGCGGTGGCCAAGCGTTCCATCACTTGTTGTCTCGCAAAATAATCATCAGTTCCGTCCTTAAAAGTCAATTGAACAACGGATAAACCAAAGATTGTTCGACTTCTGCGATCTAAAACTTCTGGCGTATTCTGAACGGCTCTTTCAATAGGTATTGTAACTTGCTGCTCAACTTCTTCAGCCGCACGCCCTTGGTATTGTGCCACAATAATAACATTTGTGTCCGCAATATCAGGATAGGCTTCGATTTTGAGTTGCGTAAAGCTATAATAGCCAGCCGCCATGATAATAAGGCTGATACCGACGACCAACCATCGATTTCTCAATGAAAATGTAAGAAGATTTTTTATCATAGTTTACCAATAGGTTACAGTATGCGTTATGATAAACCCGCCTCTGTATTGTTTTCTTAATTCAGTTAATGCAGCATTGACTTTTCGCGCTTCATCGATAAATGTGATGAGCATTGGCGTTTCGTCAAATGAAAATTGCAACCCAGGTTGCTTCAATCTTTGATGCTTTCCAAAGCCTGAAAAACCTTCAAAGGAAGTGGCACCTGCAATGCCATTTTTCATTAATAAATGCATGATAAATTGATGTAAAGGCTCTGTCCCTTTAATTTTATCTTTGTCAATATAAATTTGTGCTTGTATCAATTTCAGTTATTTTAATAGCCAAAGGATAAACCTTTGAGTTGCATGACACCCTCATTCACAATTTCTTCGTCATCTTCCAATCCTCCAAAAACAATAATATGATCGCCCATTTGCTGACCAATTTGAATTTCTCTGCGTTCAAATTCATCCGCGGATTTTTTTATAAAAACATAATGATGTCCTTTGATTGTCACCAGTGAACTCTGATTGATGCTGATGAATTCACCTTGTGTTAAATCAAAAGAAGCATTAGCAAACATCCCAGTTTTAAGTTTTTTTGAGGCATTATCTATCTCAACTCTAACCTTGACCATACGCGTTGATGAATTGACCATGTCTGCAATAGCATTTATTTCACCTTTGATCTCTTCATTAGGAAAGGCTGTGAAAATGGTGTGAGATGTTTGTCCTATTTCAATTTTACTAACTTGGTTTTCGGGAATATCACAAATCAAATATGCAGTTCCTGCTTTTGCATTTTGCAATGCTTTAGGATTAAAACCACCCGCTCTTAATTGCGTTTCGTGTTCTATTAAAGCAGATTGTGCATTTTGTAAGTTGCTCTTTTCAATAGCCAACTCTGTTTCTGCTGCTAAAAGCTCTTGTCCTGTTGCGGAGCCGTGTTGACTTAAATCTTTTGTGCGTTCTAATTCTAATTCTTTTTGCTTGATGCTGACGTTCTTAAGCTGTAAGATATTGGTTTGAACTTGTATGAGTTGTGTATAATGGCTTGCCAAATCTGAGTCGTCAAATAGAATGACATTTTGAGAGGCGTCAATACTTGAGGATAAAACGGTAGCCACTAGTTTAGCTGGTGCTTTGAGCTGGGCTTCAAGCTTTTTCTTGCCCACTGTTTCTGTTTCAAAAAATGACATAGTTTTTTCGTCAGGAAATTTGATGATATTGCCTTGATCTCTGACAGTCGGTCTGTTTTCTTTGTGCTGCTGCGTCTTATTTTCTTCTTTACCACATGAAATAAGCAAAGTAAAAATCGAAAATATGAGGAGTTGTTTTTTCATTATAATGCCAATTGATTAATTAATCCTGATGCATAAAGTATTGAGATATAACTTTGCCTGTATGATTCAAGGACGTCGTAATATTGTTGTTGTGTTTCTAGCCAGCTGCGTTGCGCTTCTAAAAAATCGATAATACTTGTTCCACCTTTGAGGTAAGCGTGTTTGACATTGTTTAAGATTGTTTGAGATTGCTCAAGGAGTTCCTTAAAGTCTTCTTTGTTTTGCTGTTGAACTTTGTAGTTTTCATGTGCCACCGTCACCTCGGTGTACAATTCTTTTTTAAGACTTTTTAATTGTTGTTCGGCTTGCTCTTGCCTGTGCCGTGACTTCTGAATTTCACCTTGATTGCGATCAAAAACTGGTAGATCAATCGAAAAGCTAATTCCTAAAAAAGGAACAGTTCCCTGTGGATTATAGATGACACCAATTTCAGGGGTGGGATAAGCAAGTGATTTTTCTAAATCAATTTGACTTTTAGAGACTTCAATTAAAGATTTTGTCGATTGGATGTCACTGCGTTTCTCTAAAGCTTTATCAACCAAATCATTCACTTGGTCAGGGATTTTAAATAAAAAGTGAGCCGTTGTATCTATTTCAACCTCTTTCGGACTTCCCAATAAGTAGCCGAGTTCTCTTTGATTGCTATTGACTTCTTGTTTAGCGGTCTTAAATTGTGTGGCGTATTGTTTGGCTAATAATTCTGTTCTGAACAATTCTGTTTGTGTAATAACTTGACTCTCGTAACGCCTTTGGTTTGTTTTTACCAGACTGTCCACATTGTCTTTGGCAATGTCAATGATGTCTAATTGTTTTTGTGCAGCCCAAACTTGAAGCCATTTCTCAGCGACATCTAGAAATAAATGACGTTCAACTTCAGCATAATTTTTTTCTGTAAACTCTACATTTTTATTAGCGATCTCTATTTTGTTTTTGCGTTGTCCTGCAAGTTGGATTGGTTTAGATAATTCCCAAAACGTTTCTCTGTTTTCACCATTATACCAACTTGTGTTTGACGTAAATTCTGAAGAATTTATTAATTGCAATGACTCATTACTGAAGCTTAAATTTGGTCTTAATTTAGCAGTTAAAATATCTGATTCAGCAATATTGATATCAAATTTCTCAGACTTCAAGCGCGTGTTATTCGCTTTAGCTGTTTGTAAAGCTTTCTTTAAGCTATAAATTTCCTGTGCATTTAATTGCACGCAGATCAGCATTAAAAGTAGACCTAAAATTTTATATTTTCTTTGAAAAGCCATGCGCAAACATCAAAATTATTTCGGTGACAAAGATCGCCTTGCCATTGCTGATGGTCTCTTAGAGAAGTACTATAAAATCATTAGAATTTTATTAGAAAATTTATTTTAAACGCGTAAGACTTTAGATGTCATCAGTGGAAGTGAAGCATAGAGGAGATGGAGATAATTTTTTAGATTCTCATTTTGCACATAAAAAACCCTGATACAAAAGTAACAGGGTTTGTCTTATTCAAAATTTGTAATTTACGTTTAGTCGGCATCAGTGCCTAAATCGTCATCTTCAATGCGTTCTTTAAAATCATTAATGATTCCACCTTTTAGTAAAATTTTAATCTGACGATCACTCATGCTGTGCCGAGTTGAAAAACTCAACTTATCCCCATTTTCTTTTTTGACGGTGACTTTAATCGGGTTTCTATTCTCAATATCTTCACGCAGATTGTCAAGTCTAACTTCATCACCTTGTTCAATTTTATCATAATCTTTGATATCGTCAAACTCAAGCGGTAAAACCCCAAAGTTAACTAGGTTTTGCCATGCAATTCTCGCATAACTATTTGCAATCACAGCAATTTGTCCTAAATATTTTGGTGCAATAGCGGCGTGTTCTCGACTTGAGCCTTGCGCATAATTATCTTTAGCTACGACAATATGTCCGCCGTGATTTTCTCGGGTTTTCATGGCGCGATCATAAAAAGTATCATCTATAACTGTATATGCAAATTTACTGATCTCTGGTAGGTTACTTCTAAATGGTAAAACATCTGCACCTGCTTTGAGAATTTCGTCAGTAGAGACATTGTCTCCCATTTTTAAAAGGACAGGCACACGACAACTATCTTTCATCGGATCAATATGTGGCAGAGATCTGATATTTGGTCCTTTTTCAAGCTTGACATCTGAGCCATCTTCAAGTGGTGCCACAAGCATATCATCTTTGATAATATGATACTCTGGGTATTCAAATTTTGGATATGTCATATCATATAGTTCCTCAAGGTCTCTAGGATCTGTAATTTTACCAGTGAGGGCCGATGCAGCAGCAGTTTCTGGACTACACAAATGCACTTGATCATCTTTTGTACCCGATCTATCCGGGAAGTTCCGCGGCATTGTTCTTAAACTGATTGTTCCAGATGCCGGCGCTTGTCCCATGCCTATACAACCCATACAACCAGATTGATGGAAGCGTGCGCCTGCTTTTATCAAATTGGCAAAGGCGCGGTTTTCTACCATATTTTGAATAATTTGTCTGGATGTTGGATTAATATCAAAGGAAACAGCATTGCTAATGGCTTTATCTTCAACAATGGCGCTTGCCATCCAAAAATCACGTAAGCCAGGATTGGCAGATGAGCCAACCACAACTTGACTGATCGGTTTGCCAGCGACTTCGCTGACAGGCACAACATTTCCAGGACTCGTAGGCAAGGCAATGAGAGGGACTAAATCATCTAAAATGATTTCCTCATGAAGATCGTATTCACACTCTTCATCTGCTTTTAATTCTGACCAATCATCTTCGCGTTTCTGTGATTTTAAAAATCTTTTGGTTTCTTCATCACTTGGGAAAACAGTTGTGGTTGCACCGAGTTCTGCTCCCATATTTGCTATTACATGTCTATCCATTGCACTCAAATGCTGGAGTCCGTCACCGTAATATTCAACTATTTTTCCAACACCACCTTTCACATCATGTCGGCGAAGCATTTCCAAAATCACATCTTTTGCACTGACCCAATCTGGCAATTTACCTGTGAGTTTGACACCCCAAACTTCTGGCATTTTGACAAAATAAGCTTGTCCTGCAATGGCAGCTGCAACATCGAGACCTCCAGTACCAATCGCAAGCATTCCTAAAGATCCTGCTGCGGGTGTGTGGCTGTCAGATCCAACCATTGTTTTGCCTGGCTTGCCAAATCTTTCCATATGAACAGGATGGCTCACGCCGTTTCCTGGGCGACTGTACCAAAGTCCGAATTTTTGAGCCGCTGAGAGTAAGAACAAATGGTCATCGGCATTTTTATAATCGGTTTGCAACAGATTGTGATCGACGTACTGTACGGCAACTTCTGTTTGTGCTTTTTCTAAACCCATGGCTTCTAGCTCGAGCTGTACAAGTGTTCCTGTGGCATCTTGTAGTAAGGCCTGATCGATTTTGATTCCTATTTCTTGGCCAGGTGTCATTTCCCCCAAGAGTAAATGTTCTTTAATTAATTTCTGTGTGACATTCAAGTGAGACATATGTGAAGTATTTTGTGATTTAATGTATGATTTTAATAGAGATAAAGCTTAGTATTTAACAAAGTCTTATATGGATTGTAAATGTGTTGTTGTTAAGAATTTTTGCGCCAGTGAGTTTCAAATTGCATATAAACCAAATCAGGTTGTTTTTTTATTTTAAAACAATTTGCGTTAAAGCCCTGCTAAAGGCTTTTATTTCGCTTTAAATCAAACTATATTCAAGCATTAGTTAACCCAAAAAAATGAATTATGAGTTTGATGGACAAAAAGGATTTGGAAAGATTATTGCGTGTTAAAGGTGAAACCTGCGTCTCTATTTTTATTCCAACGGATCGTGCGGGAAAAAATGTGCTTGAAGAAAAGAGTAAATTACATTTAAAATCTCTGTGGAAAGACATCGAATCGAAATTACAGAAGAAAGGTGTAGTAGAAAATAAAATCGAAAAAATAAAAAAGCCTATTCTGGAGCTGATAGAAGATAGTTCTTTTTGGCGTCATCAAAGTGATGGTCTTGCCATTTATGCCGCTGAAAATTTCTTTGAAAAATACACACTTCCTATTCATTTTGAGGCCCATACTTATGTTGCCAATGAATTTTACATTAAACCCTTAGTTCCTATGTTTTCGGGTGATGAACGCTTTTATATTTTAGCTTTACAATTGGCTGAAGTCGAGCTGTATGAAGCGACACGTTACAGCATTGGAAAAGTCGAAGTTGAAGATTTAATTCCCTCCCGACTTGAGGAGCGTGTCGGGTTTGATTATAAAGAAAAACATTTGAATTTTAGATCACAAAATTCTGGTGGAGAAAAAACTGTTTTTCATGGCCATGGCGGTGGAGAAGAAGAAAGAAAAGAAGAAATCAATCGTTATTTCAGAGCAATAGATAAAGGCTTAGACAGTGTCTCTCACAATGATCATGCGCCATTGGTTGTCGCCACTCAAGATTATTTATTTCCTATCTATCAAAAAGTCAATACTTATCAACATTTGTTTGATCAAGTTGTTCCAGGAAATCCATCAGACAGTGACATGTTTGGACTTCATGAAAAGGCTTTAAAACTTATAGATCCTGTGCTGCGCAAAACAAGATTAGATAAGATTGAGGAATTTAAAAACCTGAATAAAACCGAAAGAACAGGAACATCAATCACCGATATTCTTCCTGCTGTGCAACAAGGAAAAGTAGATACTTTATTTCTAGAAAATCGCAGTGAAATTTGGGGACATTACGACAAATACAAAATGGAAACAAAAATTCATGAGCAACAACAAGAAGATAGTTATTCTCTGATGAACTGGGCAGCCAAAGAAGTCCTCACGCAAGGAGGAAATGTCTTTTTAATTCCCAAAGAGGAGATGCTAAGTCAAGATTCTCAAATGAATGCCTTGTACAGATTTAGTTAATTCACCATCTATAATTAACTTTTTTAGAGCCTTCTGAAATAATTTTAGAAGGCTTGATGAATTGGTTTTTAGAATGATTAAGATATATTGTTTTTCTAAAACTCCAAGTCACAAAACTACTTTTCTATATAAAAAAAGTATCTTTAAACCTAAACCAAAATAAATGATAGAAAGAAATCTTGCAGTTCTTATCGATGGCGATAATATTCCGTCGGCTTATATAAAAGAAATGATGGAAGAAATTGCAAAATATGGCAATCCAACAGTCAAAAGAATTTATGGCGATTGGACCAAGCCACATTTGGCGAAATGGAAAGCCGTATTATTAGAAAATGCCATTAATCCGATTCAACAATACGGTTATACACAAGGAAAAAATGCAACAGATTCAGCGATGATTATTGATGCGATGGATATTTTATATTCCGATAGAGTGGATGGATTTTGCTTGGTTTCCAGCGATAGTGATTTCACCAGATTGGCAACGCGACTTCGAGAGGCTGGCAAAAATGTGATAGGAATTGGGGAGAAGAAAACACCAGATCCTTTCATCGTGGCTTGTGATCGATTTATCTATTTGGAGATCCTGAAAAATACCGATGAACAAGAAACTGAAAGTGAAAACAATAAAAAAGGAAGTCGCTCTAACAAAAAGAAAAATGTCGATAAGGTGACGCCTAAAGTTATCAAACTCATCAAGCAAACAATTTCAGATGTCACTGATGAAGATGGTTGGGCTTTCCTTGGTGATGTGGGGAGTTTGCTTCAGAAAAAACAACCTAATTTTGATTCAAGAAACTACGGTTTTCAGAAATTGACACCCTTAATCAATTCTAGTGATGAATTCGAAATTGAATCCAGAACCAATCAAAACAGTAAGTTCAAATTGATTTATGTCCGTAATAGGGATGAAAATTAATTCGCATTACATACCACTTCTTATAAAGTACTAAGCTTTTATTTTTTTCAATTGAATTTTAAAAAGCGTGCCTTTTGAAAGTTCAGAAGTCGCAGTAATAGAGCCAGCATGTAATTGGATAATCTTTTGAGTTAAAGATAAACCTA
Source organism: Psychroflexus sp. (assembly GCA_030457805.1). GTDB lineage: Bacteria > Bacteroidota > Bacteroidia > Flavobacteriales > Flavobacteriaceae > Psychroflexus. The sequence continues at coordinate 17,860 of JAKDUG010000010.1, read as the reverse complement.
TGCCATTTCCATCGGCATAGGTTTTATTTGTACCGCGATAAAAAGGCGTAAATATATGTCTTAAATCTTCCTCAGCTATGCCAATGCCATGATCTTCAAATTTTAAAAGGATATCATCGGAGGCATTAAAGTCAATAGTAACCTTGCTTTGGTTGTCTTTTGAAAATTTACATCCATTTTCTAATAAATTGATAAAGGCTGTTCTTAAAAGATATTCGTTTCCTGAAATTGAAATATCGATATCGTTTTCTATATCACCTTCAAAGTGAATTGTAATTTTATAATTTGGCTGTATCTGATGAATGTAAAGTTTGGCATCCAACAAGATTTCATCAATTCTAATCGGTTTAAAAGTAATTTCTGAAGGATCATAGCTCGCTTTTGCAAAATCGAGTAAACTGTTTGAAAGTCGTGCCAATTTCCGTGCATCGCTAAGGGCATAATGGACAGCAGATCTCAACTCTTCCTGACTGCGATTTTTGTTTAAAGAAAGTTCCAACTCAGCAATTAAAGCCGCCAAAGGTGTCCGAAGCTCATGTGAGATGTTAGAAACAAAATTTTTCTGAGCCTCAAAAGAATTTTCTAAGCGATCTAGCATGGCATTAAAAGTCTGGGCAAGCTCAGAAATTTCATCTTTATTGGCATCAGTTGTCAATCGGAAATCAAGATGAGAGGCTGATATTTCCTTGACTCTTTGTGTCATTTCTGTGACAGGCTTAAAAGCTTTTGTGGAAAAAAATCGGCCGACTAAAAATATGATTAAAATAGAACAAATAAATACGACGCTAGCCGTCTGGTACAAAGTGTCGAGTTTATTATAACCGTATTTATCATAGGCTGTGGCTGTGATAATGTATGTTTTATCCTCAAATTCATAACTTAAACCAACAACTTGCCAATCTTTTTGATAAAAATACATCTCTCCATTTTGATGTATTTCATTGATCATTTCTGGGGTTTCTTTGACTAAATCAATGTCAACTGCATCGTGATAAAGCAAATTGAATTCTGTGTCATAAATAGCAACTTCAACTTCATTAATGATTTGTCTGTTATTGCGATAAATACTCTGTAAAGTTTGTGCATCAATATCAGTATTGAAAAACAAATTGGCTTTGGTGATAGCTTCTTTCTCTAAAGCAATATCAAATTCTTTCTCTCTATTTTCTTTGGCAGAATAATAAATAATAAAGGCAAAAAACAAAAGAATTGTCGCTGTGATTAGCGTAAACAGAAGGCTTAAACGTGTTTTTATTTTCACTTTTCACAAATATATTTAAAGGTCAAATTTTACTTTTTTAAAATAAATCCCATCCCAGGCTTGGTATGAATCAGTTTGTGATCAAAATTTTTTTCTATTTTCTTTCTTAAATAATTGATATAAACATCAATGAAATTTGTGCCTGTGTCAAAATGCGTTTCCCAGACCTTTTCAGCAATTTCTGTTCTTGATAAGACGCGCTCAGGATTCTGTAGCATGTATTTTAAAAAGTTAAACTCTTTTGGTGTCAAGCTAATGTCGATGCCATCACGCTGAACAACTTTAGTGTTTAAATTCATTTCAAGATCTGCGTATTTTAAAATGTTGACCGAAACGGAACTTGACGTTAGCTTTCTTTTCAGAAGAACGCGAATCCGGGCTATGAGTTCACGCATTTCAAAAGGCTTAACGAGATAATCATCAGCACCAGCATCAAAACCTTCGACCTTATCATCAGTAGTGCCAAGAGCTGTTAGCATGATGATAGGTGTATCAGGTTGAGTTTCTCGGATGAATTTGGACAAGTTTAATCCATCCATTTTAGGTAATATAATATCAGTGATGATGAGATCGTAAACATGCTGTGCAGCCAACTTCTGACCCGATAAACCATCATAGGCTAAAGTGCTTGAAAAACCTTGCTCTTCAAGTCCTCTTTGAATGAGTTCAGCAACGCGTAAATCGTCTTCAATGATGAGAATTTTCATAGGTGCAATTTATGACAATTACTGATCAATTGTGAAGGATCATTTTAAAGAAATCTAAATCTATGGTGTTGTAATTTGAATTGTATTGCTTAAGAAGCATTTATGTTTTTTTGAAATGCAGAACCTGGTTCAGCAGAGGGATAAACATCTTCATAAGAAAGAATAGCATCTCCCACTTTTTTATGAATTCTAGATCTGTTGAGTTCTTCTAGTTCTGTGCAACCCGCACCGGCAAAAAGTGATAAAAAATCAGAAATGGTTTTTAATTGATAGTTGCGGACGCGTTTCCATTTGTGTTCCACAACAAGGCCACGCATAAATTTAGGATCATGTGAGGTAACGCCGGTAGGACAAGTGTTTGTATCACATTTCAAAGCTTGAATACAGCCCAAAGCGAGCATCATCCCACGGGCAGAATTACAAACATCTGCGCCTATACAAAGTGCTTTAAAAATGTCAAAAGCTGTAAATATTTTGGTGGCTGTCAAGACTTTTATGTCCTTCTTTAAATCATAAGCTGTCATTGTATCAACAACAAATGCCAAGGCCTTTTCCCAAGGCATCCCTACATAATTTGAGAAATCAATAGGCGCGGCACCAGTTCCACCTTCGGCACCATCAACAGTGATAAAATCAGGTTTTAACCCAGTTTTATGCATTTTTGCACAGATATCAATAAACTCTTGTTTGTTCCCGATACATAATTTGAAACCAATTGGTTTTCCGCCTGAGAGTTCACGCATGTGTTGAATAAATTTCAAAAGACCTTCCGCATCATTAAAAGCATTGTGTCCAGGTGGCGAAATAACATCTTTATGCGGTTCAAGCCCTCTTATATCAGCAATTTCTTGATCATTCTTTGCAGCAGGAAGAACACCGCCATGTCCAGGTTTTGCGCCTTGTGATAATTTGAGTTCAATCATTTTGACTTCTGGCAAAGCCGCTTTTTCTTTGAATTTTTCATCAGAAAAATAACCGTCTTTGGTGCGACATCCAAAATATCCTGTTCCTACTTCATAGACGAGATCACCACCCTGAAGATGGTAGGGAGAAATGCCGCCTTCACCAGTATCATGAAAAAAACCACCTTCTTTAGCGCCTATATTCAGAGCCATAACGGCATTTTTACTTAAGGCTCCATAACTCATCGCTGAGATATTAAGAAGACTTGCTGAATAAGGCATTTTGCATGTTGGACCACCAATCATGACTCTCGGTGGTTTTTTTAATTCTTTTGAAGGGTATATACTGTGCGCCATCCATTTATAATTTGCATCTTCAACATCGAGTTCTGTTCCAAACGGATGTGTTTCGCGCTCTAACTTTGCGCGAGAATAAATATAAGAGCGGTGGTTGCGATCAATTGGTTTCCCATCTGTATCAGACTCCACAAAGTATTGGTGAATTTCTGGACCAATCATTTCCAATAGAAAACGGACATGGCCAATGATTGGAAAATTTCTAAGAATAGCGTGTTCTTTTTGTGAGATGTCATAAATTCCAATCCCAAAAAGTAAAACACCTAAGATTGAAAATCCCCAGTATGGCCAAAACAAGCTTAAGGTGATCAAACCAGCGATGATGATGAGGATGATTGTGAATTTGATGGCTTCTCTCATGATTTATTTATTAAAAAGATTTATATAAACTTCACAAGTGAGTGATGCAGATGGATGACACTATTGGGAAGTGTAAAATTGAACTTTGATATTGAGACTTATCACTAAGTTTCATCGATAGAAAAGAATTCGAATATCTAATTTATGAATAAAATAGGGATTACTTAAAATATATTTACGTTTTGTGCTTATTTAAGAGAATGTTTAAATAGACCTGAGTGCTTTCTTCCTTATTCTCTTAATCCTTTCTTGAGTTTTGATGAGGCGAAATAGGAGGTCGTCATAAAACAAACTCACCAATAAAATAATAGCCGCGATTGCTAGCGTTTTTAATTTCAGACCAAAAGTGGAATAGAGAATATTCCCTGCGATACCGCCAATAAAGAAGAATGCAATAATATAAATCCTCATTTTAATCGTCGCTTTGATATGTGCTTTATGTGGATGCGTTTTAGGAAAAAACAAGTGAGAAATTTCTATTCCTAAATCTGTAAAAAGCCCTGTTAAGTGTGTTGTTCTCACAATGGCATTAGATATTTTTGTGACATATGCGTTTTGTAAACCCATTGCAAATAAAAGCACACAAGCAATAAGATCTGGATATTCTACTTTTATAAAATCACCGACAAGGGCAACGCTAAGCAAAATAAGAGCTTCTATCATTGTGGGGATGACAAAGACATTCAACTTCTTATTTTCTTTAAAAATTTCAATGAGAAAACTTGAAATAAATGCACCCCATAAAAACGAAAAGATATAAAGCAGATAGACTGTTCCTTTCCAGAATTCGAAATTATGAACATCAAACATAAATTGTGCAAAATGGCCAGTCACATTTGTTGTGAGCTGAATAATTGCAAGAAACCCAGCGACATTCACAATGCCAGCAACGAGTGATAGTATACTGGCAATTTTTAAATTGTGTTGAAAGGTTCTACTTTTTCCTTGGTGTTTAAACATTGACGCAGCATGAGTGCATAAAATACATCTTTTTGATGATCAAAACAACTTATTCATCTTTATCCAAGTAATGTTCCATGATACGTGATGTTTCTTGATTCTCTGCATGCTCTAATAAAGCGCGATTGACATCATAGATGAGCTCTGTCCCAGCAAAAGGAAAGGCGAATCCGTAGCCTTGTTTATAATACTCTGCTTTAGCGAGATACAGATTCTCATCAGGATGGTTTTTGAGGTGATATAAAAGTTGTGGCCTGTCGTAAACAATTGCATCAACTTCTTTATTTTTTAATTTCTTAAAAGCATCACTCAGGTCAGAAGCCTCCACTATCTTCACTTTGCTTTCTCTCAAAAAAGTTTCAGAAGGCGACGTGCCAATGGTCGCTGCCTTGCGGTTCGCGAGTTGCTCTATATTAGAAATTGTTGTTGAGCCGATCGATGATAGCGTTAAAGTACTTGCAATTCCTGCCACCATTGATGTTGCAAAGATAATTGAGATCACCATCCAGCTCCCTGCAACAACTCGTCCCCAAACTGTAATTGGTGCTTTATCACCATAACCTGTGGTACTCATCGTCACGATGGCAAGCCACATACCAGTACCAATCCCATTAACGGGATCCATGGCAAATTGATCTGGAGATTTCTTGCGTTCTGCTAACCATAATAAAGTACCGACAATCGCCAAGATGATAAGAAAGAATGTGACGGCTAAAAACAATTTAATGCTAAATAAGGGTTTGATTTTATCCCATAGGCTCAATTCATCTTTTCGCGATACAATTGCTAAACTGGAGTTGTAAAAAGGTTGAGAAAAGCGCACATACTCCAAACGTTTGGAAGTGATACTCAACGGACCGACAATAATATCCAGATCACCATTATTCAGTTCATGTAAAGCATCATCAGCCGAATCAAAAGCTCGATATTCATAGCGCCAATTTTTCTCAAGAGCCAAATCCTCCCATATTTCAATGGCGATGCCTTTAGGTGAAGTTTCTTTTTGAAAGATAAAAGGTTCACTGCCGGCTAAGCCAACATTCAAAATTTCTCCTTTTAAAGAATCACTCTCTTTCGTCTGTGCATCAGCATAAGTGACTAAAAAAAAACAAAGCAAAAGAGTGAAAGCTTGTGATAACGATTTTGAAAGTGGTATTATTTTATTCATTTTGAATGATTTCTATTTTTAATTAGCAATAAACGATGACTGGTAAATATGATTTATGGTAACTCAAAAATACAAATTAACCCTCTAAATATAATACTCTGCATTTATTTTTAAAATAAATCAAAATAAAAGGTAACATTCTTTGATCAATATTGATTTCTACATGAAGGCTATTTACTAAAGCGCTTTAAAAAATGAAAATCAATATTAATCTTAAATTTTATGTTATGAAGAACTCAATTAAAAGAATCGGAGCCGCAGCAATTATTATGATGTTTTCGCTTGTCTCGTGCGACAAAGACGACGACCCTGTGAAACCAGTTGAAGCAGAGAAGATGTTTGCAATTGACATTGAAATCACCTCCCAAACAGGTATGGCCGAAAAGGGAATCGTGATTGGCACAAAAGATGAACTAGAAAAAGTAGTGAGTGTGAAAAACCAAGCACAGGTCATGAGAAAAGAATCACGCATGAATAATATATTTGTGCCCAACCCAGATGATTCAGTGGGACCTCCTGAACCTGATCCAATGGAGGAATGTTGGGATGAAATTAATACCTACTACGAGATGCATTTACAAGAATGGCAATATCAAGCCAACGAAAACTGTATTGATGTCATGCGTTGCTTGACATGTCCTGAGGCAGGAAATGGAGTCTTTGCATTATATGTTATTGAGCCAACCTCTTTAGATTGTACTACACTTGACCCGTATCATCTATTAGATAAATTAAACCTCCGTCTTTTTCCTTATGATCCTATTGACTACGAAACTGAAGAAATGATTAGATTTATCAACTAAAATGTGTCTGTTTGAAGTCAAAAATGAGAAGGCTGCTTTAATTCAATTTAAAGCAGCCTTTTTTCAGTATAAACACTTATTAAACAATCACTTGATTTAGTTAAAAATGGATTGACTTAAAAGTAAACCCCCAATGCCAATCAGTGCGATATAAACATATTTCAGAAAAGCTTGATCCTTTAAGCGGTGATTGAAATAGCGCCCTATAAAAATAGCAGGAATAGCAATAGGAATTGAAATTAAAAAATAATAAGTAACTTTAGTTGTCCACAAATCATTATACCAATACGCAAACATAGCAATGAGACTTGCTGGTAAAAAATAGGCTTGTAAAGTGGCTCGGAAATGTGTGGCTGTCCACTGTCGCATATTGCCATAAATAACAAGTGGCGGACCATTTAAACCATAAGCTCCACCCAATATACCCGACAAAAATCCACATACAAAAAGCCATAGTTTGTGGTCTGTCGCTAGTTTAAAAGTATTTTTAGAAAACAAGGAAAACACAGCGTATAAAATGATCAGCAGTCCTAAACTTGCTTTAACGGCATTTTCATTTCCATAAAGGAGTAAAAGTAAGCCGATCGGAATTCCTAAAAGAGCAAAAAGAATCAACCATTTTGCACTGTAGAAACGAATTTTCTTTCGATCCTGGGCGACAACAATTGCAGCAATAAAACTTGATAACAACACAGAAAGTGGCACAGCAATTTCAATTGGAATAAAAAAAGTAAGTAAAGGCACTGCAATTAAAGACTCTCCAAAACCAAAAGTAGAGCGCACTAAAGTGGCGACAAATACAATGATCAAAATATAAAGACTGATTAAATCCATATTCCTTTAAAGACCATTTAAGCGATATTTATATTGTTTTATCTGATATGTTTAGAAAGGATATCCAATAGCAAAATTGAATACAGGCGAATCATATTCAAACTTCCAAGGTGTATTTGGCGTTTTTAAAGGAGATGCTAAATCAAAACGGATCACAAAACCTTGCACATCAATACGCAAACCTATACCGGCACCGACACCTAATTGATTGATAAAATCCGATGAAAACTTTCCGCCTGGTAAAGCTTCATTTTCTTTAGTAAGCCAAACGTTTCCGGCATCTGCAAAAACAGCTCCCTTCAAATATTGCATGATTGGAAATCTATATTCTAAATTCGCTTCCAAACGAATGTCACCTGCTTGATCAAAATAACTGCTATTTGGATCTTCGGGTTCATAAGTACCAGGTCCCAAACCTCTAATTTTAAAAGCACGGATACTATAAGGACCTCCAGAAAAATATTGTTTGACAAATGGCAGCGCCTTAGAGTTTCCATAAGGTAAACCAACACCGCCAAATAACCTAGCAATCAATGTTTGCCCTTTAGAGTCTAATTTCAAGTGATAGCGAATGTCCATATCAAGTTTAGCATATTGCGCATATCTGAGTCCTAAAAATGTTTTGCTGCCTTCCTCATTTTCTTTTCCAAAAAGATCTAAAGCATTTCCAGCAATGTCAAAATTAAGATCAAAGTAAAAAGCGCCTTTTCGCGACTGATCAACCAATCCGTTGTAGGTGAAACCGTAGGTGAGGCCGGCTATAAATTTCTGTTCAAAACTCTGGCGTAAAAATGGATTTTCATCTAAAACCTTCTCAAACTCATCACTTGTTTTTCCCAGACTCACATAATTGATATTGATCGGGTTGAGTTTATGCGTCACATATTTATTGGCGGTCCACACATACCCAAAAGAAGTCGAGAAAGAATTCAATTGATACAATTGTGTTCTATTGAGATAGTCGAAACCAACTTCTACTTTAGTTTTAGGAATGGCGTATTTAAATCGGTTATTAATGTCGATAGGAAATAATAAGCGCGGGAAGGTTAAAGAAGTCTTGAGCCCTAATTGTAAACTGCTAGAGCCTTCAGAAGTACCGCCAGAAAACTGTTTTTCATAACCAAAATTGGTATTGATCCGGAATAACTCTCCCCCCTTAAAAAAGTTGCGATCGGTATATGTTAAACCAATACCAGGGCCAGCAAAGTTATTCGATTTGGTCACACCTTGGAGTTCTAGCCTCAAAGCGCGTTTGTTCATAGGTGATAAGTAAATATTGGCATCCAATTGTCTGACGCCATTTTTGGTGACAGTATCATTTTCTACATAATCAATATTGACAAACTTATAGGTGCCGATATTAGAAAGCCTTCTGCTTGTGTATTTTGAAAGTCTTGGATTGTATTTTTCTCCTGGCTTGACCAAAATGTAAGGCGAGAGGCGTTTGGGTTTAAAGAAAACATCATCTTGCACAAATTTGATCGCATTGACGACAGTTGTGTCTCGGTATTCGCTTTTTCCCTCGACAGAATAATTTGGATAGATATTCACTTCATTAATCTCATAAGGCACTAAAGACTTCTCAGGAATCTTATTTTTTAGGTTCAGAAATAAATCAAAACGCTTGTCATCGTACGCATTTGTGTCAGCCTCAAAAATTAAAAAATCTTCATTAAAGTTATAGTAGCCTTTATCTTTTAAATAAGAATCGATGCGTCTGCGTTCGCCTTTCATTGCATCTAAATTAAAACGCATTTCTTTTTTTATGACAGCGTTTTTCATAGATTTCTCAATCTGTGTGTATAAAGCTAAAGTGTCTAAAGTATCGCGTTCTATCACATATTTCTCCATGCGATAAGGCGGCGTTAATTTGACTGTATATTTGACTTTTGTTGTTTTAGCTGTGCTGTCTATTTTTACTTTTGACGAAACACGACTACTGAAAAAGCCACTATTACTCAGGCGGTTTAAGATTAAATCTTCTGTGGAGTTGACATTGATATCTGAAAAATAAACAGGTTCTTCTCCTAATTTCTTACTCAAAAACTTATTGATAAATCCAGGTTTTTCTTTTTGTCCTTTGTAATAAAAGTAGAGGTTAGGCCGCATTCCTAAAAATTTAGAATTGGGTTCTGGCTTCAATAAACCATTGAGTTTTGTTTGTAAAGCACCTCTGTTCTCAATAGTTAAGGTATCGTTTAATTCAATAGTAGAACCGCTGTAAAGGCTTTCATCATCAGGAACGAATTTTTTCGCACTACAAGCTGAAAGTAAAGCCAAAATACTTATACAAAATAGATATTTGATTGTTATAGTTTTCATTGATAATGCGCTACTCGTTAGATTCTTCGTTTTTAACTGCTTTGGAATTGGTCTTTTTTTCATCCGCTGAATTCTTCTCTTCTTCCTCTTTTTTCTCTTCTTCTTGTTCAGCTTTTTCTTTTTGTTTTTCAATCTCAGAACTGCCGTCCCATAATTCCTTAAATTTATTAAATTCTCTTGTAAAAATCAGTGCAATTCCACTGACAAAAACTTGACCATCAATCACATTTTCATATTCACTTTTCCGGAAACCCTTTATTCGCCAACGGCCATTTTTTGTCAATAGATATTGAATACTCACATTTCCAATCACCGGATTTTCTTCTCCAGGCCTTTTATCGCCTTGCACATTGACTTCACTACCAGCCTCAACAACAACTCTGTCATTAAAGAGTTTTTTCTTGGCGCTGATCGCTAAGTCTGTTCTGTCCTGCGCACTTTCACCCTGATAATCTGTATAGGAATTGACGCCAAAGTTTAAATCTATTCCTGTGTTTTTGGTGAGCTTATCTGAGAACATATTGAGTTGATCAGACAAGGCATCGTTTAAATTATCGCGTGCCATCGTTGCGATTCCACCTTCACTACCATCGCTGCCAGATTCCGGATAAAATTTGCTTAAAACTAGTAGCGAAAAAACTTGTTTGTTGAGCTGATCTTCTTGTTGGTTTAACTGGCGAATTCTACTATAAACCGAACCGCCAATAGCCCCGCGTTCATCTTCAGGCATGCCGAGGTCAAAGTTGAGCTTTGGACGTGTCAATTCTCCATCAACATCTAAGTAAACCAAAAATGGCAAACGTTGTTTATATCGATTTTTAACTTCAGCACTGGCACCTGTCGTTTGCGAAGCCATGAGAGAAGAAGCTGATGTTTTAATTTTATAAATGGCGCGCACATCCAGGTTGGCATTCATCGGATCACCTTGCCAGGTGACGCTACTAGACGGATCTAAATCAAACTCTCTTTTAACTAAATTGTACAAGTTCATTTGATAATGTCCCCCGTTGATTTCATATTTTCCAGTGAGATTGGTTCTGCCGTTTCTAGCTATGGTAAAAATCAAATCTCCTTCTCCAAAAACCTTTAGATTATCATCTGTCCGTTTGTCAACAATCACATTGAAAGTTGCCTTAGGTTCAATTTTAAGTTTAGCAGCGAGATCAATTCCTGTAATTTTTGCTGTTAATTTATCATCATCTTGTTTTGTCAAAATATCATCAGGATTTTCTTTGTTGACAAAAACAACAACACCATCTCTTTTTTCAATACTCAATTCAGTTTCAGGAATCACATAAGTCACATCCGTTTCTTCTTTAATCGTCAAATCAGTTTCCACAACAGGAAATTGAAGATCTCCACTGATTTTTGCACCAATATCAAAAACAACTTTTCCGTAATACAAATCATTGTCTTCTTCAGATGAGTCGAGTGCTATAAAGTCTTCGGCTTTGAGCTTTAAATCAAATTTAGGATTCGTAAGATTCTCCGTTAAGATATCTCCATCAATCGTAAAGCTATTGCCATCGGCATCTTTGATGTCAAATTTATTAAAGTAAACGCCTTGATTATCAATATTGATTCGTTCTTTCGCAAGCGTGAAATTGGCATCTAATCGACTGACGTTAAAACTCGCCTCATTAAAAGCAACAAAACCATTAAACCTTGGCTCCTGACCTGTTCCTTTTAATTTTATCTCACCTTCTAACTGTCCTTTTGCATCTTTGATCTCATCGGGTACAAACTTTTGAATGCTCTGCATTGTTATTTTATTGATTTTGAGATCGAGATCAAAAGAAGGCGTCTCTTGAGCAGCTTTAAAATTCCCGTTAAAATCAAGGTCTACAGCCTCACCTTTAATGCCTGCATCAACCAAGTAATCATTCTCATTTTGTGACTTTGCATGGAGTGATAAAATGCCGAGATCACTTTGTAAAACTGTAAAATTATTAATATTCAGATCAGCTGTAAATCCAAACTTTTCAAATGGGTCGACAAATACAGCTTCACCGTTAATTTCTCCATCCATCAAATAATCATCAGGATTTAAATAAGCGAGAAGAGTGGAGAGCTTGAAGTTATTAAAATCCATTCCCCAATCTCGTGTTTCTTTATTAGAAATTGTGACTTGCTCATTGCCATGAGAAAGCGTGAAGTTTTCAAAATCAATGTGCTTTTCACCAAAACTAACTTTGTTGTTGGGGTCAATTGTCCAGTTTTCATGATTTAAAATGAGCTCGTCTGACAAAATTTTAAATGAGCGTTTTTCATCTTCACCTTCTAATACAGAATGTATGGCGTAAAGTTTCTTTTCTTCTTTAAAGCTCTCAAAATTTAGGTTAAACTGATCATCTTTAAAATTGGCATTGATTTCAGTTTTAGGAATCTCAGCAGGACCAGCTTTTATACTTGCAAATCCAGCTGTGAAGTTTGCTTTTTGACCATCTGAATTGACATCAATAGCAAGCTGATCAATCAAGTTTTCACCGTAAGTTAAGTGTGGTAAATAAACGTGACCTTCTAAATTGTGTTTTGCTTGATCAAAATCAATTTTAGCTCTGAGCGTGTCCATTTTCTCAAGGCCATCCAATAGAACTTCAGAAATAATAGGGATTTCATGAAATTTCAAATCCATCTCTAAACGCACAGGTTTTTGGTTCTTTTCGATATGAGTTGAAGTCGAGTCTTTTATAAAATAATGCTTGACATGGTTTTTTAAAGCTTTGGTAATTTGTTCTGGATTGGCATTAGAATTGAGCTTACTATTTAAAAACTGACTTGTGATACTGGCCTTTGTACTGTTCTTTTTAATGTCGGCATCCAGGCTCACATCTCCCAAATAGTAAGCCTTATCTTCATAAACAATTGTACCGCCCAATACATCTGCATCCAGTGTATAATCTTCCGCATTACCTTTAAAGTCTGCTTTTAATTTAACTTTTGAACGCATCTTCTTTTTAGAAATGCCGAGAGCATACAAATCGGCTCCTTTTAAATCGATTTGTGCTTTGATTTCAGGAGAAATTGAGTCCAACTTCACTTTAGAATGCATGTCTAAATCCAGATTCTCATCCTTGAATTTCATCTTGATATTTCCAGTTCCATTTTTAATATCTCCGTTGAGTTCAAGCGGTGAAAAGTCATAATCTTTATAAGCTAATTTTGAGAAGTCTGAACTCAAATGCGCATCCAAAGTATTGAGATCATTGCCTTTTCCTTCAGTTTTTATCGTGAAGGTCACCTTGTCTAGCGCTGGATTATCTAAGAATTCACCGATGTCTAATGCAATGACATCTAAGGTGGAATTGAAAGCAATTTGCTCTTGCGTGTTTAATGCACCTTGAATTTTAACTTGACCATTCGTCAGATCTAAAACAGCACTTGTTGTGAAGTCATCAAGACTTCCTACAAATTCACCACTTAATGCAACATCCTGCGGAATCTTGACACCTAATGAATCAGGATTGACAAAGTTCAGGATATCTTCACGCTGCGTCACAGCAGAAAAATCAGACATGTTTAGATGTAATTTATCAACATTTATAGGATTTCTGACGATACCTTTGACATTTATTTTAGTAAGTTTTCCCCAATTGAGGTTGAGTTTTTTGATATCAGTTTTATCTAAAGACCCTTTTAAATTAAGGCCACCGCTGATTTTTTGCTGTGCTAATTTCCCAAAAAGTTCATTTTGTTTTAATTCGGGTGAAAAGAGATAAGCATCTTTTACATCTAAATGGAAAGAATTGAGAGCGGCAGAAAAATTGACTTTTTCGGGCTGATTGATCAACTGCTGAATTGTAGCGTAATTGAGTTCCAAGTGACCATTAAGTGAACTATTTTGAGTGGCGACATTCAAATCAGAAACATTGAGTTTTTGATTTTCTAAGGCAATTGCCAGTTTTAAATTCTGTAATGTGAATCCGCTGGCTTCATCAAATCTAAGTTTGTTGAGATTGAGATTTGCTTTGGTTTCTTTTGAAAGAAGAATATCTTCCGCCAAAAACGTGAAATTTGTCAATGCTAAGGCATCTGGATTAAATTCACCTCTTTTAGGAGTGCTTCCTTTTTGATGGTAAGAAATGGCATTGTTTTCAATGGCAACTTCAGCGATCTGAACCTCCCAGTTTGGCCATTCAAAAGCTTCTTCTTCTGTTTTAGGCGCTGGCTTTTCAGCAGGTTGCTGCTGTTGACTTGTGTCAGTTTCAACAGCTATGATTGAGTTTTGCAATCCAATTTTATCAATGGAGATTGCTTGTTTTTGTAGGTTGGCAGAGGCTTTATTCACTTCAAAAAGCGCGATATCGACCAGCGATTTGATGCCTTGCGGCGGTGCATTATAAGTTGTTTTGACATTGTTGAATTCAAAATGATCAACGATTAATTGTGGCATGATATCAGTAGAAGTGGTGTCATCATCGGTGATGGCCTTGAGCTGCTCATAACTCAGATCGGTATCTCTCAAATTGATTTCTGATAAATGAAAAATCATGTTTTCTAAATCAATCTTTTCACCTTTGAGAGACAAGTCTCCTAAATTAAGCTTAGCGTGCATACCGCTGACTTCATCTTCATAATGAATTTTAAATTTTTTGAGATTAACACGGCCAACACTAATTTTTGTCGGCTCATCTTCCTTCGTTTCTTCTGTTGGAGTTGTGTCAGTGACAAAAGCATCAATTAAAAATTGGTAATTAAAACCTGAAATAGAGTCTTTTCGATACACATGAGCTGTCAATTCATGCCATTCTACATCGTCAATACTAATTGGATTTCCTCTGATGATAGGCATAAAAGGTATTTCAGCTTCTAAGCTTTTTGAGTAAAGTAAAGTATCGCCTTTTTTGTCTTCTAGATATAAACCGTTAAGCAGTATATTCCCTTGAAAAGTGACAAAGAGTTTTTCTATTTCGACAGTTGTATTTGTTTTATCACTGATGTAATGCGTGACTTTATCAACAATTATATTTTGACCCCAAGGACTTCTAATAAATAAGATTAAGGCAATTATAAGTAAGATTAAACCGAGGAAAATTCTTCCTGTATTTTTTAAAATCTTCTTTTTCTTCTTTTTTTTCACTTTGTGACTGGTTAAGTAGGGCCAAAAGTAAACTACTATTGGAATCCTCAGCGTTTTTAACCAACTTAATTTACGTTAAAATAAATGAGGGGACCGATTTTTTAACGCAACTTTTTCATTAAGCCTAAGGCTCTTTTTCTGAATGAGTCGCTTTAATTTTTTGTCAGTATATTTTTGAACGCTTAGTTGAGATCTTCAGTTGACTGATTTTTTAAGGCAACACAATAAGCGGTGTTTCTCCTTCAAAAACTAAATCATTGATGAGAAATCTTCTAAAGAGCTTGTCAGTCAAATGTCGAGAGCCTTTCTGAACAATGAGTAATTCATCAATTGTATTGTTGATCACTTTTTTTATATCTGTAAAATAAGCATCTTTTTCATAGATTTCAAATGATGTGTCGTAGCGAGTGGCAAAAAGCTTGCTTAGATCACGTAGTTTTTTCTCAATTGCTTCTGTGTCTTCCCCAGCATCAGCAAGGTGAAAAAAGATAATGCTTGTTTTACTTTCATCGATAAAATTTAAGAAATTATTGAGTTCTAAAATATTCAGTGAGTGTTTTTCTGTCACGGCAACAAATATTTTTTCATGAGAAAACTGCGTCATCTCTTTTGGCATGGCAACAATTGTAGACTCCACATCATCGATGAGTTCAATAGCTGTGCTGCCCAGAAATATTTTCTTGCGCAAACTTGTTTCTTTAATGCCAACGAAAATTAAATCATCATAAGCTTCCGCCAAGTGCGTTTGCAAAGTCAATTTTAAGTTTTTTTCCGACACTGCATAATTGACCTTACTGTAATAAGGTAATATTTTTCTTGCTAAATCTTCGAGTTTGTCTTGGGCTTCGGCATTGATCTGCTGTGTTAAACCATCACGACTTTCGCTGTCGGCTAGGGATGGAGCAACAACTTGCGTTTGGTGCAGCAATAAAAATTCAGCTGAGACTTGTTTGCTCCAGTCATAAGCATATTTCAATAAGCTTTCTGAATGTTCAGAAAAATCAATCAGTATAATAAATCGCTTTTTCATTTTATGAAGATATTTGAGGTTGTATTTGTTTATTCATCCAATCATTGACATTGTCAAGTCCTTCTTGAGCTTCAGATAAAACGATCAAAGTGTCATTTGCTTCAATTGTTGTTCCTCCGTTTGGCATATGATATTCTCCGTCACGCTTGATGAGTGCAATGATTGTATTTTTCGGAAACCCTAAATCGACAATCTGCTGACCCACAGCAGCGAAATGCGGTAGAATTTTATATTCTTGCATTGCTGATTTTGGGATATTTAAAATCAATTTATCCGTTTCTGAAATCCGTTTTTCCTCATCATCAGGTAAGGCAACATTAAGCCATTTTGCAACAACCGATAAAGTTGTGCCTTGAATCAAAACTGAAGTGACAGAAATAAAAAACACAATATTAAAAATGACATGTGCTTTATCAATACCAGCTAAAAGGGGATAGGTAGCGAAAACAATAGGTACGGCGCCACGCAAACCAACCCAAGAGATGTATAAACGTCGCTTAAATTTCATTTTAAAAAAAGCTAAACTCAGCAATACACTCACTGGACGCGCAATAAATATAAGGAATAAAGAAATAATTAAACCTGTGCCGATAAATGGAAAAACTTGTGAAGGAAAAACAAGCAAGCCTAGGGTCAAGAACAGGACAATTTGCATCAGCCAGGCCAAGCCATCATACATTTTTAAGATGGTTTTTTTATGAATCAAATCCTGATTCCCCAGAAAAACGGCACAAATATAAATAGCCAAAAATCCATTTCCACCAATAAAATCTGTCACTGAGAAAGTGATAAACATTAAGGCAATCACTAAAACTGGATAAAGCCCTTCAAACCCAAGTTTAAGTCTGTTGATGATATTTTTACTGAGTTTTCCAAAAACAAAACCAGCAATTGCACCAAAAATCATTTGTTGTAGAAATAATGGTATAATTGAAGCGATCCCAGCATCTTGATTCATCACCAAAGTTAAGAAAGCCAAGGTCAGCACATAAGCCATCGGGTCGTTACTACCACTTTCTAACTCCAAGGTTGGTCGTAAATTAGTTTTGAGCGCAATATTTTTAGAGCGCAAAATAGAAAATACAGCTGCCGCATCTGTTGAAGACACAATTGAGCCGAGCAGCATACTTTCATAAATTGTAAAATCAGTCAGAAACCAGACAAAGCTTCCGAGGGAAAGCGCCGTTAATAAAACCCCTAAGGTTGATAAGACAATGCCTTCGCGGAGAATGGGTTTGACAGCAGGCCAGCTGGTATCCAGGCCACCAGAAAACAAGATAAAATTCAAAGAAATGATACCGATGAACTGCGCTATTTTAGGATTGTCAAAATAAATGCCACCAATGCCATCAGTGCCAGCCAGCATGCCAATAGCCAAGAATAGTATTAAAACAGGAACACCGTATTTATAAGAAGTTTTACCAGCGATTGTACTGATAAAAAGGAGTAAAGAACCGACTAAAAGAATATTCTCAATCGTTAAATTCATCTATTTTTTTCTAAGATTTGTAAAAGGCTGATGTTATATAAATGTGTTGCATATCTATGAATGTGAATTACTGACAACCTGCAAGCCAATGACAGAAGCAACGAGAGTTGACAGAAAGAAAAGTCGCCAAAAAGTAACAGGCTCCTTAAATAAGGCAATACCGGCTATAACTGTTCCGATGGCGCCAATTGCACCCCAAACGGCATAGGCAGTTCCGACAGGAATTGCTTCTTGGCCACCCATAGCTTTAAAAAGTAGATACATGCTCACACTGACGCAAACGCCAAAAGAAATGAGCCATAACCATAATTCTCTTCCTGTGTATTCTTGTGCTTTTCCTAAACTGATGGCAAAGCCAGTTTCAAATAAACCCCCAATAATTAATAAGATCCAGTTGCTGTTCATTACATCTATTTTTCAACTCATTTTTAGCGGAAGAATATACAACTTGTTTTGTTAATTGAATGCCAAATTTATGTATTTTTATAGTCTGTTTTCTTGAAATAAATACATACAAAACACTTCAACCTTTAGATGATTAACATTGAATTTATTATTTAATTAAACTATGTAATTTAGTGCAAATC
>JAKDUG010000001.1 GCA_030457805.1 Psychroflexus sp. | reverse complement strand
CCATAATTAATTTTTAAAAAGGTTACTAAAGTATAAATTTTCAAAACACTAGCGCCAACTTTATTTCTTAAATTTTAAAATTCGCAGCAAAATGCTAATGATAACGAGACCTAATAAAGCCCCGCAAGCATTTGCTAAGATATCAAAATAATCGAAAGTTCGATAACTCGTTAGTGTGTCTTGCAATACTTCAATAATAATGCCAAATATGACAGCCAAAAGAAAAATACCAAGGTAACTTACCGATGATATTTTTCTTTTAACATGATTGTGATAATGTAAAGCAAAAATAAAACTCAGTGATGCATAGGCGATGAGATGATAAAGCTTATCTGCTGACTTTATTTGAAAAGTAGGCATGCCACTCAAATTGATCAATGATAAAACAGGAATCGCTGTGCCGATGATAATCAAGAGCAGTAAACTAATTCCTTTATTCGATATGAGCTTTGTAAGCTGCAGCATCCATAACGTCTTCTAATTGTTTTGTATCTTTAATTTTTGCTTTGATCATCCATCCTTTTCCATAAGGATCTTCGTTGACCAATTCAGGTTCGTCTTCGAGTGTTTCATTAAACTCAACGATCTCACCATCAAAAGGAAGGAATAAGTCAGAAACAGTTTTGACAGCTTCAACAGTTCCAAAGACTTCGTCTTTATCTAGTTCTTCATCTAGAGTTTCTACTTCGACATAGACAATGTCGCCAAGTTCGCTTTGTGCAAAATCAGTGACACCGATTGTTGCAATATCACCTTCGATCTTTATCCACTCATGATCTTTCGTGTACTTTAATTCTTCAGGTAGTTTCATCGTTATATTTATTTATCTAATTAGTTTCCAAAGTTATACCTCACTGTAAACCCACTTCTAATTGTTGTTTGTGGGAAAATAGTTGAGATCGCATTTTTTGAAAAGATGTGATCGTAGAAAAAGAGCGCTGTCAGATTTTTTGTGAATGCATATTCTGCTTCAAAATCAATTGACCAAATATCCTGACCTGCCGTTGTTCTACTATTCGCAACATCTAGAGATCTAATGATTGTTTCGTTTCTTCTTAAAGACAAATTTGCTTTTAAATTTAAGTCGCTACTGAGGACACGTCTGTTGCCTTCAAATTGTGTTACAATCTTTAAATCCTTTATGCGATAGCCAAGCCCAAAGATATACTCTTCGCCTAACATTTCTGTTAAAAGGCTGTTATTAAAGCTCAATGACAAGGCTCTATCTTTTCTGTATTCAGCTAAAATACTGACAGAATTCTTCATTTCAAAGTCAACCTTGATCAAAGGCGTGAATTCTTCAATGAGGTTGATGTTTGAGATGATATATTCACTGTTGAAATTACCTTTTTGGTTTTTGTTAAATTGACCATAAGGATTTATTCTGTTGAAATTAAGATTGCTCTGAAATTGGTTAATCGTGTATGAAGATGAGTAGGCGTGTTGGAGTGAAAACCTTGTAAAGCGTTCCTTAAACCAATCTAAGCGCATTAAACCTGAGTATTTGACATTCCAGTTTGGAATCGGTGTATCTCTGAATGCGCCTAATTTTATACTTTCTGCGCTTTTGCCTGTATAGGCTGCTAAGAAAGCTGGTAGTAAAACGTCTTGGCTTGATCTGCCAAAGCCTTTTGGGTAGCCATTTTCGTCTAGATTGGCAGGGTCACCCGTGTTGATACCCGCTTGAGAAGCTAATCTGTTCGCAATTGTCATTCTGTTTTGCTTGAACTTCTCAAATGTTTCTGAAAAACCTCTACTGCTTCCTTTGAATGACGTCTTTATCATGTTAGTAGAGATGTTGAAATTACCAAAAGTGTTTGGCGTCACAGATCTGTACTGACCGATATCGTCAATGCGATAGCTTTCTGCATAAGTGTCTGAATACATGCGATTGGCCATCAAATCAAGCGTTAATCCCGGTAATAGTTTAATTCCTGCCTGAATATCTAATTGCGTATTTTTTGTACGTGTGTATTCTTGGTTGAAATCCTGGTACATGGTGAGCCAGCCCTTGCGCGCTGCACGATCTCTGATATCGCTTTGACCACCAAAAGTAAATGCCGATGTCGGTTTGAGGGTTCCTCCAAAGCCAATGCTATTGACATAGCCTGGTAAGAAGATACCTTTTGTATTGGAATAATTGACTTGGACACGGTCAAGTGCTGTGATAATTCCGATCAGTGTATTGACGGCCTTATCTCCAGTCGATAATTCTTCAACTTCTTCTGATTGAGACGCTTCGTCTTCGGTTTGCGCGACTAAACTAGATGAGCCACGGCGTCTACTGCTTTGTTGTTTCTTTGCTGACGAGGCACTTTTAGCACGTTTTTTTGTCAAGCCTATATAGTTATAGAACCTTGCCATCGTTAAATTTGCATTGATATTATGCTGTGCAGAGTTTTGTACTGTGTTTCCAAGGTCAGGTATGCCTTCTAAGTCTCTAAGAACTTCAGAGCCTTTTTCCCACATGAAATCTCCTGAATATGAATATTGCGCTTTGAGGAAACTCAAAAATGGAAGCTTTTCTAGTGGTAGCGTATAGTTGACTTGTAGGCGTTGATAGTGTCTGTTTGGTGTTCCAAAGTTTAAGAAATCATCCCAGATACCAACTGTGTTATCTTGATTATTGTTCTCATCAATATAGTTTCTAATGATTCGATTTGTCGATGAGTTAAAGTTGAAGTTTAAAGATTCAGTCAACTTGTGTTCTATGCTGTACTCCCAATCGTAGAAATAGTTACGTTGATATAATTTTGGTGTACCAAGACTTCCTGGAGGTAAGTTGATATTTCTCAACTTCATTTCATTGTATTGCCTGTTAAATGTAGAACTCGCCGAAAGTGATGACGGTAAAAGGTTGATATTGAAATCAGTGAGGATGTCAAAATACGGGCTCTCCAGAAATCCTATATTTTTGAAAGGCTCTACTTTATAAGGTTCTATTTGATATTCATAAGTTAATCCAACATTAAGAGATTGATCTTTTGACTCTTCAATTTCGAAATCACGGTGATCAATTTGATTATAAGTTCCCGAAAATGCGAAGTTTTCAACATCATAAGGCATCGGTTTTGAGTCTTGATTAACTCTGTCTTTTCGCAAGCCAATAACGCTGACGCTTTGACGACGTGTATAAGTTTCAGCGCGCTCTTTGATTTGATCACGCGTCTCACTATCCGGAGCCGTCTCTAGAATGTTATCCAGTTCAAGATCATCATAGATTGGATCGTATTTCGGTGTTGTTAATTCCTCGCCACGGCTGTATGAAAAGGGAATACGGACGCCCCATTTTTTAGGTAAAAGCTGACCCATATTCAGACTAGTCACAGCATCATATTGCTGATGATCCTCTTGGCTACGTTGATTCGGGCCATCTTCAATTCCGCCAAAACCAGAAGTACTGCGTCTGCCAGTTGCTGATACACTTGCAAAATCTGCAAAATTTGTATCCATATTAGCAACGGCAGCCCATCCGCCATCATTTTTCAAACCTGATAACCGCATTTCGTTGAGCCAAACATTACCAGAAATATTTTGATTAGATGCGTTTTTCAAGCCTAGCATCATGACTCTAATATTTCCAAAACTCGGATTACCTTTGATGCCAACTCGCATCTCATTGGGTACACTGCTGGGTGCTGGCGTTAAGCTTTCACTAAAGTAATTGACGTCTAAGCTACTGTAATTATCATCGTTGAGTACCAAAGATTTGATGCGTTGGAGTAGGTCTAAGTCTAACTCTAAATCGTTTTGTGCAGGCCAAACACCTCTAGGTGTAAGATCACCAGGAGAACTGGTTTGTAAGGGGACCTCAATTTGGTAATAGTTGTTTGTGAAATCATTCCCCATCCGGATAAAAGCCACCATTTCATTGTCCTGTAATTGTGGGTTTGGTGATGGAAGTGCTTCAGCGTGTAAAAACATTTCTAGTTTTTTGTACTGACGCATATCAATTTGATAGTTTTTATAAACACCTCTTGAGTCGTCTGGCTCAAGATTCTTTACATTCAGTGAAATAGATTTTTCATCCTCTCTAACTGTTGTATTGTTGTTGACCATCTCCTCACGATATACCCCTGGCGGAGTCACGTAAGTTGAAGTGGTTTCTTCAGAAACAGATTCAGAGCTAAACTGTGTTGTTGTGCTCATTTCAGGATCACTGCCATCAGGTAAAATCGGTTGATTGTAGGTCAAATAATCTCCTCTGACAAGATCTAATGTTCCGAATCTTAAAATTGTTTCTTCATTGAAATCTGTCAAGAACATTCGCATAAAACGTATTGATCTTAAATCAGAAATTCCACCCACCGAATATTTTGAGTCTGTCTTTAATGGCACTCTAAATTGCACCCAACGCACTGGCATTTGGTTTCCATTTTGAAGTGTCACGTTTGTTTCTCTCACATCTGTAATGTAGTCGCGATCAATTCCTGTGCTCGAGCTTGTGTTGTTTTGAACACTCATGTCTGGATAGATGGGCACTTCATATTCGAAGTAACTATCAATGGTGTTCATCGTGTTGTCTCTGTTGACATCCTCAACATCAGGGAAGGCAGAGTTTCCTCGGCTGCTTCCTGAAACCCCAACAGGGTTGTTGCCTTCCATGCCATTATATTTGGCGTAGCGGTCAAGGATACTGCCGCCATTTGTGTCAAGGTAGTAGATGTAATCATCATTAGAGGGATCTTCAAAGCCAGCAAAGGCTGGGAATTTATCTTTTTCTTGCGCGTTGTTTAAGCCATCTAAACCAACATCTTGATTTGTCCGTCCCTCACCTTCGGTATCAAAGGCGTATACTAAAGACTGATTACTTGGGACCTTTGCAAAATTGGTCATTATCGTGTTCGATAAACCGCCATCTTCAGGCAATCCGTTTTCATATTGTTTGCGGCCATCCTTGAGGATATCTTCTGATATACTACCGAAGTTTAATACAATTTTACCACCGTTATTTGTGATGTTGTCTTCGTAAATAAAAGGATCCATGACCCAAAACTCAACAAACTCAACATTTGCACGCTCGAAGTCTGTTGTTTGTAGACCGCGCATGATTCCTCCAAAGTTTTGCTCAGGATCTGGTAGCTCATTTGTGTTGGCCGCCGCTGGATTGTAGTTGTACATACCACGCTCACCAGGTTTATAAGATAAATCTAAAGAGTAAATTGTTTGAATTTGTCCAGGAACGAGATCCGTATTTGGGAATAGTTCGTTGATTAAAAGTTGTCTTGAATAATATTTTGATAAATCTTGATCTGAGACATCACTTGGTCGCTGAGAGCTATAAAAAATAGGGTCAATAGTGTACCAGTTCAGTTTAGCTCTGTAATTGTTAATACTGATGTCATCGTTGTTGTCATAAGTGCCGTTGATGTCATTTGGACCTCTAAAGCCGACTGGAATACTTGATAAAGTCCACGAATCAGGATTAAGGACCGAGATTGTTGTTTGTGAACCTTCGAAGTCATCGATATAAGATGTGGCCTCACCACCAAATTCACTGGCTTTTGGCGCCCCTGGTTTTAGATAGGCAAATTCACCTCTGAAAGAAAATCGCGACTCAACATCCGTATCAATGTTGGGTAATTTATTGACTAACCTTGTAAAGAAAGGGACTTCAGTATCGTATTTGACATTAAATCCATAGATAGAGTTGTTGATTGACTCTGAGTTATAATCAGATTTCTGTGTGATTGGCTTTTCACTCAAATTGAGAAAAGTAGCACCGAATTGTAGTTCTTCACTAAATCTGTGTTGTACATCAATTCCTGTAAATCGTTTTGTTTGACGTCCGAAAGTGGCGTTATTTTCTGTCGAAATATTGATAGGTGTATTTGAAGCAAGTAAGGCTTCGTCAAGAATATTAACACGACTCAATTCGTAATCAACCGTATAGTCAACACCTTCTTGTAGCTCACGACCACCAGCTGTGACCTTCACTGATCCACGGGGAACATTAAACGAACCGATCGGGATGCCATTGGCAGCAGATGATTTATAACGTCCTTTTAGTTGGAATTTATTCTTATCAGCACCTTCTTGTTTAGCTTGTGTTTTTGTCGTTTTATAAAGACTTCTAAAAACGTATTTTTTCTGGTTATCATTGTAGGTCTGAGGGTCTTTGTAGTCTTCTGGCCCTGTGTTTGGTGAGTTGTCTAATTCCTCAAAAAGGTATTCTCCAAATGGTTCAACTTGGGTAAACTTGATCAAACCTTTCTCTGGGTCAATAGTAATGCCTGGCACATAATCGAAAAAGCCATCACCACCTCTAATTGGATCATTGTTGGCATTGAGCTGATCAAAACGAAAAACTTTCATTAAATTTTCATCTTCCACAGCAGGCGGTAGTGGAACTGATGAGTTTGACGCCGCTGTAATGTAGTTGACAGGCTGTGGATCTGTGTATAAAATATTAAATCTAAAGCCTTCTTCCTCCAATTGATTTGTCCCTAAGTAGTAAAAGTTTTTCATCATCAAGTCCCATGCAGGTTCGTTGACATTGGTGATCGGACTCTTTAAAAGTTTGACAATCAGGTTTTGATTTTGAGCGATTTCTTCACCAGGAACATTTGGATTTTCTTGTGTTCCTGTTGCATCTGGACCGCCATTTGCAAACTCTCCAACTTGGTAAACTTTCCCATCCGTTGTTTTGTACTCAAAGGCAATACCTAGGATTTCGTCATTTGATAAGCGTTGGTTTAATGAAATGTATCCTAACTCAGGGTAAAGTGTGTAGTCGTTACTTCTTAATTCTCTTGCATTTTCTAAAACAGCGTAATCTCGGCCTTCTGAAACTGCTGAATTTGCAGCGCCGAAGCCCTGATTGACTGTTGAAATATCACGAATCGCATTGGTTAAAATAGAGTTGCCAGATCCGATACCGTAAGGGTTGAAATCGTTATTGGTGTTATGTGGTCTTGCATTCGGATTATTGATGAAATTCGGAACCGGTGGTGCCGTTTGGTTGCCTTGATTATCAATGTATAAACCTATTTTTTCAGGATCTGATTCCCCGACATCTTGCAGGGCAACAATACTTCGTGCATCTGAATAATCTCTCGAGTTGTTTGATTTATTAGTGACCCAAACCTGAACTCTTGTAATCTGGAACTTACTGTTGATAAATGGGTAATCTTTTAAAGCATCATCATACTGATCACGGAAATACTGCGCTAAAAAAAAGTGCCTGTTTTCATCATAATCGAGGATAAATTTATCAAAATCTTTGACCGTTGCTCCGCCTTCAACCTGCACGCTTTGGCGTTCAGAGTTGAGCTCAGAGAATACACCTGTGATTGTCGTTTTTCCGAATTGTAATTCAGTTTTAACACCAAAAAGGCTTTGTGCACCTTCAATCAATGAACTGTTTAGAGGCATGCTCACATTACCAACTTCAATTTTACGCACAATATCATCTTCCGTCGGCGTGTATTCTAATTTGATCTGGTTTTGGAAATCAAAAGTTGATTCAGTATCGTATTCAGCATTCACAGTCAGGCGTTCCCCTACAAATGCTTGGAGACCAACACTGATGCGCTGATCAAAATCAAAAGTGACATTACTTTGGTTGCGCGGTGAAATTGATGGATTGTCTTGTTTAGAGTATAAAAGACCTAAATCAATTGCAACCGAACCACGTGGAATTACTTCAATTCTGTTCCCGCCAAAAACACTCTTAAAAAATGAGTTATTCACATAAAAAATTGGAATCAAGTTCTTTTGGTCATCTTCATTTCGACCACTTGCAGCATCTGATTTCTGTTTGAAATAAGATTTGAGTTGCTCTTCCATGATCAAGTCATGGTATTCTTCTCGCGTTAAAACAAGAGGATATTTGATATTGACTTTTCCTATTTTTTCAGTATAAATATACTTGTCTAAAATAGGGTCATATTCATATTTTTTGGCAATACTTGATGGGTCGCCCATAAAGATTTCTCCAAAACTGTAACCTGTTTCTGTGCTATCCTGCGTTTGTGCGGATATGCGTGTCGTACTGAAAAATACACAGGTAAAAACGATAAAAAAAGCCGAAATTTTATGACCTAGCAATGACTCCAAATGAATTATAGTTTTTTCAGGGCGGTTTTAATAATATTCTCTATACTCACAGAAGGCTCATCAGCTATAATTTTACTGACAATTTTCTCTGATTTCTTTCTGTTGTACCCGAGAGTTTCTAAAGCAGATAACGCCTCTTTCTTATGAGTATTGTTTGAATTTGAGATTTTTTTAACATCATCGGTGGTCCCAATTTTGTCTTTGAGGTCAATGATGACGCGCTGGGCGGTCTTTTTCCCAATTCCTTTAACACTTTGAATAGTGTCTGTGTCTTCACTTGTGATTGCTTGAATCACCTGAGAAGGGGATAAAGAAGAGAGCATGACACGCGCTGTGCTAGTGCCAATACCGGAAACACTAATGAGTCGACGAAAAACTTCACGTTCTTCTTTGTCGATAAAACCATATAAAGTATGCGCATCTTCTTTGATATGAAGATGCGTGAATACTTTGATATGTTCTTCGTTATTTATTTGAGAAAAAGTATGCAACGAAACATTGACTTCATAGCCAATTCCGTGGCAATCGATCACGATATGCGTTGGATTTTTCTCGACTAGTTTTCCTACAATTTGGGTAATCATTTTAAGATGATTTTAAGAAGCCCAAATGTAATAAAATAAATCTATCTTAAATTTATTCGTTCGCTTTCTTTTTTTCTTTACGTTGGGCATCAACAACACCTACAGCAGACATGTTCACCATCTCATCGACACTGGCGCCGAGTTGGAATATATGTGCTGGTTTACTGAGTCCTATTAAGATTGGCCCGATAGAATCTGTATCGTTGAGTTCCTTGATGAGTTTGTAAGTGCCGTTTGCCGCATCAATGTCTGGATAAATCAATGTGTTGACCTTTTTATTTTTCAGTTTTGAGAAAGGGAATTTTTCATTTCTTAAATTTCGGTTTAATGCAAAATCAACTTGTAGTTCACCATCAACAATGATCTCAGGATAGTCTTTGTGCAAAATCGAAATCGCTTCTTTCACCTTGGTTGCCTTCGGATCTTTTGAAGATCCAAAGTTTGAATAAGATGCCATCGCTATAATAGGCTCGATGCCAAACATCTTAACAGCCATTGACGTCATGATAGTAATATTGGCTAACTCGTCAGCAGTTGGATCAATATTAATAGATGTATCACTGATGAAAATAGGTCCTTTTGTCGTGTTCAACACATTTGTTGCCGCTACTTTTTTAACACCTTTTTCATTGCCAATAATTTCTAAAATTGGTTTAAGAACAGAAGGATAAGATCTTGAATATCCAGAAAGCATAACGTCCGCATCTCCTTTTTCAACCATCAAGGCTGCAAAGTAATTGCGTTCTCTCATTAGTTTTTCTGCATCGTAATGAGTGATGCCTTTACGAGCTTTCTTTTTCCATAAAAACTTGGCGTATTCTTCTCGCGTTTCTTTTTGACTATCGTCTTTAGGATCGATGATCTCGACTTCATCAGCCTCAAATTCAATCTCTTTCATGAGCTCGTTGATGACATCTTTTCGACCGAGCAAAATTGGTTTGCCAATGCCTTCATCGTGGACAATTTGTGCAGCTTTCAGCACATCGAGATGATCGGCTTCCGCATAGACAATGCGCTTTGGATTTCTCTTGGCACTTGTCATTAATAAGCGTGTAATTTTATCCTCGCTACCCATGCGTTCATGAAGTTCAGTCTCATAGGCTTGCCAGTCTGTGATTGGCATTTTAGCCACGTCAGATTCAATGGCTGCTTTTGCGACAGCTGGTGGAATTTTAGCAATTAAACGCGGGTCAAATGGTTTTGGTATGATATAATCTGTTCCAAAATTAAGGCGTGTCTCAGAATAAGCAATATTGACTTGCTCCGGCACAGGTTCTTTAGCTAAATCGGCTAAAGCGCGTACTGCAGCCATTTTCATCTCTTCATTAATTTTGCTGGCTCTCACATCTAAAGCACCTCTAAATAGGAAAGGAAAGCCTAAAACATTATTAACTTGGTTAGGGAAGTCTGTTCGGCCCGTTGCCATGATGAGATCTTTTCTCGTTTTGATAGCAAGATCGTAATCGATCTCTGGATTTGGATTTGCCATGGCAAAGACAATAGGATTGTCAGCCATGCTCAATAGCATTTCTGGAGATACAATATCAGCTACTGAAAGGCCGACAAAAAAATCGGCGTCTTTCATGGCATCATCAAGTGAATGTATATCTCTCGCTGTTGCAAAGTATTCTTTTTCTGGCGTTAAGTTTTCTCTGTCTTTTCTAATGACGCCTTTACTGTCTAGCATCACAATATTTTCAGCGCGTGCGCCAAAGGCTTTGTATAATTTTGTACAGGAAACAGCTGCCGCTCCAGCTCCGCTAACAACAATTTTGATATTTTCCATTTTCTTTTCTGCCAACTCCACTGCATTTAAAAGTGCCGCTGCCGAGATAATTGCTGTTCCGTGCTGATCATCGTGCATGACAGGAATGTCAAGCTCGTCTTTTAATCTTCTCTCGATTTCAAAAGCTTCTGGGGCCTTGATATCTTCGAGGTTGATCCCGCCAAAGGTCGGTGCTATATTTTTGACTGTTTCAATAAATTTATCAGGATCTTTTGTGTCAACTTCAATGTCGAAAACATCGATGTCCGCAAAAATCTTAAATAAAAGACCTTTGCCTTCCATGACCGGTTTTGAAGCTTCCGGCCCAATATCACCTAGTCCTAAAACGGCAGTTCCGTTTGAAATGACGGCTACGAGGTTACTTTTATTCGTATATTTATAGGCGTTGTTTTTGTCTTTTTCTATTTCTTTACAAGGTTCAGCTACGCCAGGAGAATAGGCGAGGCCGAGATCGCGTTGCGTGGCATATTTTTTTGTTGGGACAACTTCAATTTTACCAGGCTTAGGTTTCGCGTGATAGATTAATGCTTCACGTCTTTTGCTTTCTTTGCTCATAATTTATGAATAATTGACTAATCGTTCAGATTTTTGCGACTCACAAAAATACAACTTAATTCACTCTAATTTAGTTGGATTTGTTGAGATTTTTAGTCTTTTAAGATATAATTAATATTACGCTTTAAGCCATCAAACTTTGTTCTTTTAACAGCTGATTTTCTGAATATTTCATTAAAAACATCTTTTGTGATCTCTGTCCATTCCTCTTTATCGTAGGTGAGAAGCTTTGGGTTTGGATTGAATAAGGGTTCGTTGTGTGGTTGACTAAAACGATTCCAAGGACAAACATCCTGGCATATATCACAGCCAAACATCCAGTCTTCAAATTTGTTTTCAAAGCCAGTTGGAATTTCATTTTTGAGTTCGATCGTCATATAGGAAATACACTTACTACCATCCACTTGGTACGGCGTGATAGCCTCAGTAGGGCAGGCGTCAATGCATTTTGTACACGAGCCACAATGATCTGTCACTGGCGTGTCATAAGTGAGAGAAATGTCGATAACGAGCTCGGCGATAAAGTAAAAAGAGCCTCTTTGCTTGGTTAGTAAATTAGAGTGTTTCCCAATCCAGCCCAGTCCGCTTCTGGCTGCCCAAGCTTTTTCAAGGACTGGTGCTGAATCTACAAAGACACGACCGCCAATTTCGCCTATTTCTGCATTGAGTTCTTTCATCATCAGTCTTAATTTCTTTTTGATGACGTGATGATAATCTTGTCCATAGGCGTATTTACTGACTTTAAAACTGTCTTCTCTTTGCTCTTCTTCTGGATAATAATTATAAAGTAAAGAGACGACACTTTTGGCACCTTCTACTAATTTGCTTGGATCTAGTCTTTTATCAAAGTGATTTTCCATATAATGCATTTCGCCATGTGCATTTTTATTTAACCAGTTTTCTAGGCGTGGTGCTTCTGGTTCTAAAAACTCAGCTTTGCTAATACCGCATGAAATAAAACCGTATTCTTTGGCTTTATCTTTGAACAATTCGCTGTGTTTACTCGCATTTGAATTCATAGACTATGCTTTAGAATAAGCCGCTTTGTTGTGCGGGTTTATTTTTGTTGAGATGCTGATAGGCCAATTCTGTCACTTCACGACCACGAGGCGTCCGATGGATAAATCCTTTTTGTATCAAAAAAGGTTCATAAACTTCCTCTATTGTTTCTGAATTCTCACCAACTGCTGTTGATAATGTGCCTAAGCCGACTGGGCCACCTTTGAATTTATCAATAATGGTGTTGAGTATTTTGTTATCCATATCATCCAGGCCATGAGCATCGACGTTGAGTGCCTTGAGGCTGTATTTTGATATTTCCATATCGATGTTGCCATTGCCTTTGATTTGTGCAAAATCACGGACTCTTCGCAGCAATGAATTTGCAATACGCGGTGTCCCTCGACTTCTGCCAGCGATTTCTATAGCCGCTTGTTCTGAGATTTTGACATCCAAAATGCGTGCACTTCTGATGATGATGCCGCTTAAAAGTTCTGTACTATAATATTCTAAACGATTAGAGATGCCAAAACGTGCACGCATGGGCGAGGTTAATAAGCCAGAACGTGTTGTGGCACCAATGAGTGTAAAGGGATTCAGATTGATTTCTACACTTCTGGCGTTGGGTCCTGACTCAATCATGATATCGATTTTGTAATCTTCCATGGCTGAGTATAGGTATTCCTCTACAACCGAACTTAAGCGGTGTATTTCATCAATAAATAAAACATCTCTTTCTTCAAGATTGGTGAGTAAACCAGCTAAGTCTCCAGGTTTGTCAATGACAGGGCCAGAGGTGATTTTGATATTGGCATCCAACTCTTTGGCGAGAATATGAGCCAAGGTTGTTTTTCCTAAACCGGGAGGTCCATGAAATAAAGTATGATCAAGGGCTTCACCTCTTAAGTTTGCAGCCTTAACAAAGACTTGTAGGTTTTCTAAGACATGAGATTGCCCGGCAAAGTCATCAAAACTTAGGGGTCTTAATGCTCTTTCGTATTCAAACTCTTCTGAGTTAGAGTGATCGGCTTCAGGATTGAGGTTTTCATTCATATAAACAAAGATAGCGAAAAAGAGTTTCGTGTAAAAGCATTGACAAAAAAGCGGGAAATCCTCTGAGGAAATCCCGCTTTAATAAAATTGTTATCGAAGAAAAGAGCTAGTGCATTGTTTCTTCTTCATTGTCTTGTATTGGGACATTCTGAGGAACGAAATCTTGTCCTGCTAAGATATAATCTGTTTCGTCTTTATTCATTTTAGAATAATCGTAAGACCATCTGTAAACTGTTGGCAATTCACCAGGCCAATTGCCATGCAGGTGTTTAACCGGCGTTGTCCACTCAAGTGTAGTTGAGTTCCATGGGTTTTGCGTTGCTTTTTTACCATAAAAGATAGAGTAAAAGAAGTTAAACAAGAACACCACTTGTACTGAAGCTGCCAAAATTGTAAACAAGGTGATCAAGACGTTTACATCAGTCAAGTCATCAAAATATGGGAAAGCCGTATTTGAGTAATAACGACGTGGTAATCCTGCGAGACCGACAAAGTGCATTGGGAAGAAAACCCCGTAGGCTCCAATTGCAGTGATCCAGAAATGAACGTAACCTAAGTTTTTGTTCATCATGCGGCCAAACATTTTTGGGAACCAGTGATAGACACCGGCGAGCAATCCATAAATAGCCGATATACCCATCACTAAGTGGAAGTGAGCAACCACGAAATACGTATCGTGCACGTTGATGTCTAAAGTACTATCTCCTAAAATAATTCCTGTTAAACCACCTGTGATAAATGTAGAAACAAAGCCAATTGAGAATAACATGGCGGGGTTCATTTGTAGATTTCCTTTCCACAAGGTCGTAATCCAGTTAAAGGCTTTAACTGCTGATGGAATTGCAATCAATAATGTTGTAAATGTAAAGACAGATCCTAGGAATGGGTTCATTCCTGAAACGAACATGTGGTGCCCCCAAACAATTGTCGATAAGAAAGCAATTGCTAAGATCGATGCAATCATTGCTCGGTAACCGAAAATTGGTTTTCTAGCGTTTGTTGCCATGATTTCAGACACAAGCCCCATTGCTGGAAGAATCACAATATAAACTTCAGGGTGACCTAAGAACCAGAAGAGGTGTTCGAATAAAACTGGCGATCCACCTTGGTGTGCTAAAACTTCACCTTGTATATAAATATCACTGAGGAAGAATGAAGTACCAAAACTTCTATCCATGATCAGAAGCAAAGCTGCTGATAAAAGAACAGGGAATGAAACCAAACCAATAATAGCTGTCACAAATAAAGCCCATACTGTTAAAGGAAGTCGTGTCATTGACATGCCTTTTGTTCTTAAGTTAAGCACAGTGACGATATAGTTCAGTCCTGCGATAATTTGTGAGGCAATGAAAAAAGCCATTGAAATCAACCATAATGTCATTCCCATACCTGAACCTCCAATTGCTTGTGGTAAAGCACTTAAAGGCGGGTAGACTGTCCATCCTGCCGAAGCTGGCCCAGATTCGATAAATAATGAACTCAACATGATTGTACAAGAAATAAAGAACAACCAGTAAGACACCATATTTAAAAATCCTGACGCCATATCACGCGCACCAATTTGTAAGGGGATCAAGAGGTTACTAAAGGTACCACTCAAGCCTGCTGTTAAAACAAAGAAGACCATGATGGTTCCGTGAATGGTGACTAGGGCCAAGTACATACTTGGGTCCATGACGCCGTTTTTAGCAAACTTGCCTAAAAGCGCATCAAAAATCCAAAAAGATTCTCCAGGCCATGCTAGCTGAATTCTAAAAAGGACAGACATTGTGATCCCAATAACTCCCATAATCAGCCCTGTAATTAGGTACTGCTTAGAAATCATTTTATGATCATAACTAAAGATATATTTCTCGATAAATGTTTGCTTATGCTCATGGTGTTCTTCATGTGCATTGCCACTCTCATTATGTTGTATAGCTACTGACATACTATAGGATTATTTTTTAGCTGTTAATTCTTGAAATGTTTGTTGTTCACTCAACCATGCATCAAAGTCTTCTTCTTCTTCAACAATGATTTTCATTTGCATATTGTAGTGAGATGCACCACAGATTTTGTTACAAAGCATGAAGTAATCAAATTCATATTCTTCAAGAGGCATATCGCCTTTAGCTTCTAACTCTATACTGTTTTCTTGTCTGATCTCGTTGATATTGTGAACTTTATCAATCATGTGATCTGTCTCTCGCATTTCTGCCGTTGTCAATGTTGGTGTAAAACCAAATTGTGTAATCATTCCAGGAACAACGTTCATTTGTGCTCTAAAGTGAGGGAAGTAAGCCGAGTGTAAAACATCTTGTGATCTAAATTTGAAGATGACGGGTTTCCCTTTTGGAAGGTGTAGTTCGCTGACAATAATATCGTCTTCTGTGTAAGGATCACTTTCATCAAGGCCAAGCTGATTGACACCTTCAATAAAGCGAACGTTTGCTTTTCCTAATGTTTTATCATCTCCAGCATATCTCGCTCTCCAGTCAAATTGATAAGCGTAAATCTCAATGACAAGCGTATCATCAGTTTCTTCTAAATTCATGATGTCATTCCAGCTGAACAGACCGTAAATGATCAATCCTGCTAGGGCAATCACCGGAATAATTGTCCAGATAAATTCTAATTTATCGTTATCTGCGTAAAATAATGCTTTTCTACCTTTCTTACCGTGGTATTTGTAAGCAAACCAGTGGAGCAAAAATTGTGTAATCATTTGTACGAAAATGAGAAGCCCCATTGAAATAAGCATCAATTGGTCAAATGTATGTCCGTGTTCTGATGCAGATTCTGGCAGTAATAATTTACCGTACTCCCAGAATGAGTAAAACATTAATCCGTAAAGGAAAACAGTAAAAACAAGCATCAACTTTGCTTGCGTCTTATTGTCTTTGTTATCTGCAATCTCAGTATCATTACTATCAGCAGGCTTTGACAATTTAACGATTTTTGATAATTGCCAGAACGTAATACCTAGAAGTGCAATAACTATGATTATAAGTAATGTCGTCATTTGATGTTAATTTTATTCTTTTGTTTTAGTAATGATGATTTTCACTTTTCCTTCTGACTAATTGTCTTTGAACCATTATCAGAATTAATTCTTGATAATTTAATGATATTGGATAATTGCCATAGCGTCAAGCCAAACAATGCAATAACTAATAGGATAAGCAATGTCGTCATTTGATATTGATTTAATTCTTAATGAAAGTCTTTACTCTCTTTAAGGAACGGGTTGTTTTTAGGTAATAAATTCACCTTCCCGATTGCATTAAAGACCACAAATATAAACAATCCTGCAATCAAAAGAATAGAACTTATTTCAGGAATTCCAATAAACCATGAAGCGCCGACTGTACCTGGAGAAATCATGACATAGAAATTGAGGTAATGCCCTACTAAAATGATAATTCCACTAAAGATAACGATCCAATTGATACGTTTAAAGTCAGAGTTCATCAAGATTAATGTTGGAAAAATAAAGTTGAGGGCAAGCATCCCAAAGAACGGCAATTGATAGTCTTGAATTCTTGCTGCGTAATAAGTGACTTCCTCAGGAATATTTGAATACCAGATCAATAAAAATTGTGAGAACCATAAGTAGGTCCAAAAAATAGAAAAAGCAAACATGTATTTTGCTAAATCATGAATATGGCTACTGTGGACGAAGTCTAGGTAGCCTAGTTTTTTGAGATAAACAGTAACTAATGCAATTGCTGTGATCCCTGCTACAAACATACTTGCAAAAACATACCATCCAAAAAGTGTACTGAACCAGTGTGTGTCAATACTCATAATCCAATCCCACGACATCATAGATTCAGTGACGATGAAAAATACCAAGAAGATAGCCGATAATTTAAAGTTCTTTTTGTGAAGTTTCATATCAGGCGTATTATCAAGCTTTCTTGAGTTGCCGATAATCATTTTAGAAAGCAAGACCCAACCACCGATATAAATAATAGCTCTGATCAAGAAAAACGGGACGTTAAGGTAACCTGTTTTCGCTGCAATAACTGGATCATTTGCTACGATATCTGGAT
Organism: Psychroflexus sp.; assembly: GCA_030457805.1. Classification (GTDB taxonomy): domain Bacteria; phylum Bacteroidota; class Bacteroidia; order Flavobacteriales; family Flavobacteriaceae; genus Psychroflexus. The sequence goes on along the minus strand of JAKDUG010000001.1, from coordinate 82,248 downwards.
CCATCCAGATAAAGATTTGATTCATGTTGAAAGCCGAAAACACAAAGAGGACAAACAAAATAATTCCACCTGGGAGCATATATTGTGAGATACCTTCCATGACGCGGAATAAAACGGGTGACCATCCTGCTTGTGAAGCGTGCTGAATAGTGTAAAAAGCAAAAGCTCCTAAAGCTAGCAAAAAGAAAAATAAGGTTGACGTATAAATAGCTGTCCACGGTTTATTTTTCAATTGAGTGAGTACATGATCTGCATGAGATCCTTCGTGATCATTTTTAGCTTGCGCAGCATCTGCAGCACTTGCTGTTTGGCTCGCATCTACATCACCATGATGTTCTGCTGCTAGCATTTCTTGGACCTCTTCCACTGAAGAAGGAGCGTCTATGAAGCTATAAATTAATCCAACAGCACCTACAATCATTAAAATTATAGCAGTGAGTCGTAAGTTTTTTGACATCTTATACATAACTATCTATCTTGATGTTTCTAAATTATTGTTCTTTTTCAAATGGAGGTTGCTCTTTGCCTTCAAGGTCGCCTTTGAGTTTCATGACATACATATTGACTTGCCACATTTCCTCTTGGCTCAGTTGAGAAGCATATGAACCCATTGTGTTCAGACCGTATCTAATCACGTGATAAACACTGCCTTCAGTGATGGCGCGTCCTTGATCGTCAAATGCAGGGACACCTAGAATTTTCTCTCTTTGGACAAGCGTTCCTTTTCCATCTCCAGCTCCATGACAGATCGCACAGTAAATATTGAAGAGTTCAGCTCCTTTATTCATGTTTTTTTCTGTGTAATCTAAAGGATTCTTAAGATCGGCTTTAGCTGCATCGTATCCATCGAGGTTGTCTTCGTATTCATAGGGCATCCATCCGCGAGAAATTGATCCTTCTACCGGAAGCTTTGCCTCTTGACCGTCATAGAAAATATCGTATTCTCCATAGGTTTCATAAGCATCTGAATACATCATGTTCGGAAAATATTGCGCCCCTTTTCCATCTTTATCAGCACATGATAAAACTGTAAAGGCCAATACTGCTAGTAATATGAAGTTAAACTTACTCATCTTTTCTAGTTATCTTTTAATTTTATTTCTGTTGCCCCTGAATTATAAACTAATTCTGTGAGTTCTTTATGATTCTTTTCATTGACGGAAATTTCCATCAAGAATTTATCATCTGTCGTCCTTACATCAGGATTTTCAGCTTCTTTAAACGGCCATAATTTACTTCTTAAGTAAAAAGTAAGCACCATTAAGTGAGCTGCAAAGAAAACAGTTAACTCAAACATAATCGGTACAAATGCTGGCATGTTTGCTATAAAGCTAAAACTTGGTTTACCACCGATGTTTTGCGGCCAATCTTCAATCATGATAAAGTTCATCATCACAATAGAAATGGCAAGACCAATTAATCCATATAAAAATGATGTAATAGCCAATCTTGTTTCTGCCAAGCCCATTGCTTTGTCGAGTCCGTGAACAGGGAACGGGGTGTAGACTTCTTCAATATGATATTTCTTAGCGCGGATAGCTTTGACTGCTTCCATCAAAATATCATCGTCTGTATAAATCGCTTGTAATACTTTTGACGCCATTTTCTATTTATTAAATTCGTTAGTAAAGTCCGGCATTGCTTCTTGCTTATAAGGTTCGTGCAATGGTGCATCGTCACCTTTTTCAGCTTTTATCTTTTTATATCTCTCACCTGATGATTTCATTATTGATTTTAATTCAGCCTGAGCAATCACTGGGAAAGTTCGTGAGTACAGTAGGAATAATACAAAGAAGAATCCAATTGTACCAACAAATATTCCGATATCAACAAAGGTAGGAGAGAACATTGTCCATGCTGATGGCATGTAATCTCTGTGTAATGACGTCCCGATAATCACAAATCTTTCAAACCACATTCCGATGTTGACTATAATTGAAATGAAGAAAGAGAACATGATACTTCTTCTTAGTTTAGGGAACCACATGAACTGTGGAGAGACCACATTACATGTCATCATCGTTAGGTAAGCCCACCAATAAGGACCTGTTGCTCTGTTTAAGAAGGCGAACTGTTCGTACTCAACTCCTGAGTACCATGCCATAAATAATTCTGTGATATACGCTACACCCACAATAGAACCTGTAATCATGATCACAATGTTCATGAATTCAATATGTTGATGTGTGATATAAGCTTCTAGTCTAGATACTTTTCTCATGATGATCAGCAGAGTGTTAACCATAGCAAATCCTGAGAAAACCGCACCTGCAACGAAGTAAGGTGGAAAAATTGTTGTATGCCATCCTGGAATCACTGATGTCGCGAAGTCAAAGGAGACAATTGTGTGTACAGAAAGCACAAGTGGTGTTGCAAGTCCTGCTAATACCAAGTGCACTTCTTCAAATCGCTGCCAGTCTTTAGCACGTCCAGACCATCCAAATGAAAGGATACCGTATATTTTCTTCTGGAAAGGCTTGACAGCTCTATCACGAATCATCGCGAAGTCAGGAAGTAAACCTGTCCACCAGAAGACCAATGAAACTGATAAATAAGTTGAGATAGCAAAAACATCCCAGAGGAGTGGTGAGTTAAAGTTCACCCACAATGATCCAAACTGGTTTGGAATTGGCAAAACCCAATAAGCTAACCAAGGTCGACCCATGTGTATAATAGGGAAAAGACCAGCCTGCACAACTGCGAAAATTGTCATCGCTTCTGCAGATCTGTTAATAGACATTCTCCATTTTTGTCTGAATAATAGCAGGACAGCTGAGATCAGGGTTCCGGCGTGACCAATACCAACCCACCAAACGAAGTTAGTAATATCCCAAGCCCAACCAATTGTCTTGTTTAATCCCCAGGTACCAATACCTGTGGATACGGTGTAGATAATACATCCAAGTCCCCACATAAAGGCAATTAGAGATATTGAAAATGCTATCCACCATGATTTGTTAGCCTTACCTTCTACTGGTCTCACGACGTCAAGAGTGACGTCGTGATAGGTTTTATCACCAGTAATTAAGGGTTTTCTTATAGGCGCTTCGTAATGAGACATAATACGCTATTGATTTGTTTCTTAATTATTAAGCTTCTGTTGTGTTTCTTACTTTAGTTTGATACATCACATTCGGCTTTGTACCTAAGTATTCAAGAAGGTGATACATTCTATCATCTTCACTTTTCTCGAGTACTTTACTCTCTTTGTCATTGACATCACCAAAGACCATTGCTCCTTTATCACACGCTGCAGAACAAGCTGTATGGAATTCTCCATCCTCAATCACTCTGCCGTCTCGCTTGGCATCCAAAATTGTTTTTTGCGTTTTTTGGATACACAATGAGCATTTCTCCATGACGCCTCTTGATCTCACAGTCACATCTGGGTTTAAGACCATACGGCCTAAGTCATTGTTCATGTGGTAGTCAAATTCGTCATCTTGTGAGTATTGGAACCAGTTGAAACGTCTGACTTTATAAGGACAGTTGTTAGCGCAGTAACGCGTTCCCACACATCTGTTATAAGTCATGTGGTTTTGACCTTGTCTACTGTGTGCTGTTGCTGCAACAGGACATACAGTTTCACAAGGAGCGTGATTACAATGCTGACACATTACAGGTTGGAAAATAACCTGAACATCTGTTTCTGAAGGTTCTTCTAATTCATCAAATTGGCTGATAGACTCGCTTAAGCCAGACATGTCGTTCTTCTTATCATAGTCACCTTGTAAAGTATCTTCAGATGAGTAGTATCTGTCAATTCTCAACCAGTGCATATCCCTACTTTTTCGCACTTCATGCTTTCCAACAACAGGAACGTTGTTTTCACTGTGGCAAGCAATCACACACGCGCCACAACCCGTACATGAGTTCAAGTCAATAGAAAGGTTGAAGTGGTGTCCGATATCACGGTCAAACTCTTCCCATAAGTTAACATCCGGAGAGGTTACATCAGTCTCTTTGTGGTTTAAAGAGACTTGAGGTGTTTTATTCCATGCGTCTTTATCACTTGTGTTGAAGATTTCTAAAGTTGTTTCTTTGACAATATCACGGCGGCCCATCATTGTGTGGTGTAACTGTACACAGGCAAATTCATGAATACCATTTGTCTTCGTCAATGAGACATCTTGTGTACTCTGGAAATCTTTGTATAATTTAAATGCGTTGATACCAACTTGCATTTCCTCTTGAATAGATTCTGTTTTTCCATAGCCAAGTGCAAGTCCGATTGAACCTGGTGCTTGCCCTGGTTGAATAAAAGCAGGAACTTTTTCAAGTGAAACATCACCTAAAGTAATATTGACATAGTCTCCATTTAAAGCGCCGTCATCGACATTGTAATTTTTAAGACCTAAGCTTTCAGCATCACTTTTAGCAACTGTAATGTAGTTGTCCCAAGATGTTCTTGTAATTGGGTCTGGCATTTCTTGCAACCATGGGTTGTTGGCTTGCTGCCCGTCACCCATTGCTGTTTTTGTATATAAAGTCAGTTCTAGACCTTCACCTGAGCCCGCCGTTAATTGGCGTGCAGCTGCACTTGCATTAAAGGCCGATGGCATTGCATCAGTTGCATTTATGTTTTGTGCGTCTTCGTATGTAAAGGTGCCATCATGGAGACTTTGATTCCATTTCAAGCCATCGAATTTCTTTGCAAATGTTTCTTTGATAAACCCATAGTAGTCTGTTGACTCAGCAACGAAGTTTAAAAGACAAGCTTCAAATTGACGTGTGTCAAAAAGAGGCTGAATAGTCGGTTGTACTAAGCTAAATGTGTTTTTAGTCAACTGAACATCACCCCAAGATTCGAGGAAGTGAGGTGTTGCCGCCACATATTTGGCTTGTTTTGCTGTTTCATCCATTTTCATGCTGAAGGCAATAGTTGCATCAACATTTTCCATGGCTTCACTAAATGCATCTGCATTTGGAAGACTGTAAAGAGGATTAATTCCAGCAGTCATTAAAACGCCAACCTGACCTGATTGCATTTCTTTAATTAGGTTATCAACTTTTGAATTCTCGCCTTGGCGAATCATTCTTGCGTTATCAGTATCGATAATTGTACTTGAAAGTGCTGCGTTGATTTCAAGCGCCATGCGTTGTGCACCTTCATCCTGAATGCCAGTGACAACAACTGATTGAGAGCCTCCTTTCTTTAGTGACTTCACAGCGGCATCAACAGCCTTTTGTGTTTTTTTATTTAAATCAGTCGAACCAGCTCTTGAGACAACCTGATTGTATATTTCAACTAAAACTTGCTTTTGCATTGAAGGTTTAGTCGCCACACGTTTATCGGCATTACCACCTGATAAAGTCATGTTTGCTTCGAACTGAACGTGCCTAGACATCTTTCCGTTCTGTGGTTCACGGCCTCTTGCATAGCTTGCGTCGAAACCACCACCCTGCCAGTCGCCTAAGAAATCGGCACCAACACTGACAATTGTATCAGCTTGACTGAAGTCGTAATTAGGAAGTGCTTTGTAACCGTGTTTACTTTGGAAAGCTTTTAAAGCAGCTTCTTCAGAAACAGAGTCATAAACGATCTGTTCTGTATTTGGATATTTTTCTTTGAATTCATTGATTAACCTATCTACTGATGGGCTTGCAAATGTCTGTGTCAGTAGAACGATCTTTTTCTCCGATGCCAACTTGAGTTCGATCCCTACTTTTTCATCAAATTCAGACCAGGTGGCATCTCGGCCTTCAATCTGTGGATTCTGCAGACGCTTGATGTCATATAAGTCTAGGACTGAAGCGTGTACTCTTGCTTTTCCTGCAGTAAATTCTTTCGCACTAGTGTTGTTGTCAATCTTAATTGGGCGTCCTTCTCTGGTCTTCACGAGAACACTTGCAAAATCATAGCCATTCGCAATTGTTGTCGCGTAGTAATCAGCAACACCAGGAACGAGTCTGTCTGGCTGAACGACATAAGGAATAGATTTGATAACTGGACCTTCACAAGCAGCAAGAGATGCTGCAGCTGTACTAAATCCAACGTATTTCAAGAAGTCTCTTCGTGTCGTCTTAGAGTCCTCAAGCTTTTCTTTATCACCCAAGAATTCATCTGTAGGAATATGCTCTACAAATTCGTTCTCTTCAAGTGATTTCAACGCAGGATCAGTCCCTTTAAGTTGTGCTTCACTTTTCCAATATTTTTTTTCTGATGACATATCTCGATTCAAATTTTCTTCATTAATATTAATAGTGACACTTACCACATTCGATTGCACCCATTTGTGCAGCGGTAACTTTTTCGACACCATATTTCTTGGCAAGTTCCTCATGAATTTTCTCATAGTACTCGTTGCCTTCCATTTTCACGTTTGTTTCTCTGTGACACTCGATACACCAACCCATAGTCAATGGCGCATCTTGGTACATGATTTCCATTTCTTCAACCGGCCCATGACATGTCTGACAGTCAATCTGTCCAACACTCACGTGCTGAGAGTGGTTGAAATAGGCAAAATCTGGTAAGTTGTGAATTCTTACCCACTTCACTGGTTTTGTTTCGCCAGTATAAGATTGTGATGATGGATCCCAACCTGCAGCATCGTACAGTTTTAAGATCTCCTCATCGTAAAATTCTTTTGAGTATTCTTCCGTGGCAGTTTCTTCAGCAACCTCACCAATCTGTTGGTGACAGTTCATACATGCGTTCAAAGAAGGAATTCCGGATTGTTTTGAAGTTCGTGCCGAAGAGTGGCAGTACTTACATTCTATCTGGTTATCACCTGCGTGAATTCTGTGTGAGTAGTGAATTGGCTGAATTGGCTCATAGCCTTTATCAATACCGATATTCATTAATGCACCGTAGCCAAACCATGTGACGACAATGAGCATGACACCCACAGTAACTAATATTAAAAATTGGTTTTCAGCAAAGGCAACCCAAATTGGCTTTCTTGCTTCCTTATTTTTATCTATATCGAGTTCAACACCATTAGCAGCTGCAAATTTACGCAGTGTTTTGTTGACTAAATAAAGAATCACCGCTAGCATTAATAAGATAAATGCTAAAGCACCAATGATCACTTCATTTGAAACACCAGAAGAGCCACCGCCGTCTGCACTTGCAGTTGCTGTATCAGCTGTTTTCTTTTTAGGTTCTGGTTTTGGTTGCTCTACATAAGATATGATGTTGTCGATGTCTTCTTCGCTCAATTGCGGGAAGGCATTCATCGAAACCTTGTTCCATTCATTGTAGATCTCAACAGCTTCAGGATCACCTGAAGCAATAAGATCTTGACTGTTTGCTATCCATTTGTACAGCCACTCCATGTCTCTATGGTCAGTAACGCCATGTAGCGCAGGACCTACGCCATCCTTGTAGGGTTTGTGACACGCAGCACATAGTGAGTTGAATAAGTCTTTACCCTCCGCAGGGTCAGCTCCAGGAATCGCAGCTTCTGTGCTTTCTGCTGATTCCTCCGCTTCACTTTCTTGCGCATAAGTGCTTGATAGTGAAACGATAAGAATGGATAGTAAAAAATACTTTAAAATTCCTTGATTTAAGGTCACCTTTCTCATAGTGTTGTAATTAACTATTTTGTTACGCTTGTAAGTAATAATTTTGTGTTAATTTGACAAGCCCGAATTGATCACAAAAGTAATACTTAACAATGATTTTCGGAATAGACTGTTTTGTTAAATGCTAATTTATAATGCTTCTAAATAAATTGACATTCAAATGTATTATTTTAGCTAAAAATTTACGCATGAAATTATTTGTTTATTTTCTCATTTTCGCATCTCCGCTTTTAGGCTTCTCACAAACCGAAATTAAAGGGAGCGATGCGCAATTAGTAGAAAGCCTGACTGCAAAGAAAAGCCAGTTAGAATCTAGCTTTAAGCTGAAATCTGTTTATAAAATCCAAGTCTTTTCTGGAGATATCCAAGCCGCAAAAGAGGTTAAAAAAGATTATGATCATTTGGGCCTAGATTTCGAAGCTATGATTTTTTATGAGTCACCAAATTATAAAGTTTGGGTTGGAAGTTTTCGTACAAAACTCGATGCTGATAGAGCTTTTATTGAATTAAAAGATGATTTTCCTCATGCTTTCGTTTTTCAACCAGGTCGCTAGTGTGCGGCTTTAACTTTTTTTTACAAACCTTTCAATGCTGCCATCAACTGCAATCTTATTTTTCTACCAGAATCCTGAAGTTGAAAAAAAGAATTTAGGGCAAGGGCGTATACAGTTTTTTCGACGCCAAAACCAGCGTATCAAACAACAACTGGCTTCTTCTGGTTTGCATTGTTTTTGCTATGATGAGTCAAAACAAGTCGGTGAGACCTTTGCTGAACGTTACCTGAATGCTATTGAAGCTATTTTTGAAGCAAAATACGACAGCGTTATTTCTATCGGAAATGATTCTCCACATCTCGACTTAAATCACCTTTATGAAACAGTTGATCGTCTCAAAACCCATGACATGTGTTTTGGCCCTTCTCATGATGGCGGTTTTTATTTGTGGGGTTTGCATCGCTCTTCTTTTGTGAAGGAGCAATTTCTTCAACTCCCTTGGCAATCTTCTTCCCTACTTGATGAATTCACTAATTTGCTTAAAGATCAATCTGAAAATTATACATTTTTAGAAACACTCTCTGATATTGATCTCAAGTCAGACGTCCCTTTGGTTTTATCTGAGCAAGCTGACTTGAAAGGCGATATCATTCGGCTTTTATCTGCGATGATTGCCGTTGCTCAGCATCCAAGTATTGATCAATTTCTACCAAGATCAAAAGTTTATCAAGCGACTTTTTACAATAAAGGCTCTCCTCTTTAAATCCGTTTATAGTTGTTCTTTTAAGTTTATTTCCTGTTGATTTTGACTTGAAAATAGATTTAATCGTGTTCTTGCACGCTATATTTAGCCTGTGCAAAAACAACTAAGTCTCCATTTTTCATAAACAATTTCAATTGGGTCTAAACTTCTAACTTTATAGATGATGAGAATTCTAAAATATATTTCGCGTTTAATTCTGCTCTTTTCCTTAGTCGCTTGCCAAGCCGATCGGGAACCTCAAGCCATTGATTTATCTCAGTTGAGTTGGGATCAGGTTGTCGAAAAGGGACAATCTCAAAAACTCAGCATGATGATGTGGAAAGGCGATCCGAAAATCAACGCCTATATGCAAAACTATATCAAACCACATGTCAAAGAGAAATACAATATAGAACTTGAGATTGTCAGTGGACAAGGCAATACGCTTGTTCAAAGTTTAATGAATGAAATTCAGGCCGACGTTGATCAAAGTCAAATTGATTTGGTTTGGATCAATGGCGAAACCTTTTATCAGTTGCGCCAAATTGATGCTTTGTTTGGTCCGTGGATTGATAAAGCGCCTCATGCAAAATTGATAGATTTTGATAATCCTTTTATTGGAAAAGATTTCCAACAAGATATTGAAGGATATGAAATGCCTTGGGGAAATGTCCAAATGACACTGATTTATAATTCTGATCAAGTTCAAGATCTGCCGCAAACACGCAGTGAATTATTGACTTTTGTAAAGTCTCATCCAGGGAAGTTCACCTTTGATCATCACTTTACAGGATTGACTTTTATGAAAAGCTTACTGATTGATATAGCTGGGCAAGAAGAGCTTGCTGGTGATTTTGATGCCGATAAATATGAAAAATTCAGTGCAGACTTGTTTGCTTATCTCAATAAATTAAAATCTTATTTATGGCGAAAAGGTGAGGTTTTTCCTGAAGACGTGGCCCAGATGCATCAACTTTTTGCCGCTGGCGAATTGTGGTTTACGATGAGTAATAACGATGCCGAAGTGGACAACAAAATTAGTGAAGGACTTTTTACAAAGGATGCCCGCGCCTATGTACCAGATTTTGGCAGTATTCAGAATTCTCATTACCTCGGAATTCCTCGAAAATCTGCGCATCAATATTCAGCCATGTTGGTCATCAATGAAATGATTTCACCAGCAGCACAACTGCATAAAATGCAACCTGAAGTTTGGGGAGACGGCAGTGTTTTGAGTCCAGAAAAGTTATCTGAAACCATGCAGGAAAAATGGAAAAATACAAGAATGCGGACCAACGCTCCACCGCGATCAGTGATCCAAAAAAAAGCCTTGCAAGAATTGGCTCCCGAATACATGATTAGGTTGGCTGATGATTTTCAAGAAAAAATACTTCAACAGTGAGAAAAGCGAATTCATTGACAAAATTCCTCAGGCTGATTTATGTCCTACTTATTGTTGTGCCAACATTTGCTGGTTTCACTTATGCTTTGTTACATAGTTTAGGATTGACAGGTTTGCTAACTGATGGGCTGACGCTTAAATATTGGTCAGAGGCTTTGCGTGATTTCTATATGTGGAAGTCAATTGGGTTTAGTTTTTTAATTGCTGTCATCAGTGTGTTTTTGAGTTTTTGCATTGCGCTTTTTTTGGTCTTAAAATTAACTGATGATTTTCAGAAAAAGTGGTTTCATCGCTTGCTCTTTCTGCCTCTGTGTTTCCCAGCTACTGTCATGGCTTTTTATGTCATGCAGACCTTTTCAAAATCAGGATTTCTGTCTCGTCTCAGTTTTCAATTTGGTTGGATTGACCACATAGAAAGCTTTCCTGAACTCACGAACGACGCTTACGGAATTGGCATTATGCTCACTTCTGTTTTGCTGGTTTTTCCTTTCTTTACCTTGTTCCTCAAGAATATTTTCGATGCTGAAAGACTTCAAGATTATGGATTGATCGCGCAGAGTTTAGGAGCAAAACCGCGTCATGCATTTTGGAAGATTAGCTTGGCATTATTATGGCAAAAATCAAAATCAACAGTCGTGCTTTATATCATTTTCGTGATGGGTAGCTATGAAGTGCCTTTGCTTTTAGGGCGCCAAAATCCGCAGATGATTACCCCGCGGATTGTCGATAAAGCACAGCGTTTTAATTTGCATGATATTCCACAAGCTTATGTGATGGCACTCATTTACTTATTTCTTGTATTATTATTGATCAGTTTGATGTCGACGCGTTTTGTTCAATTCTTTAAAAAGAAAACTCATGCTTAGAAGAATTGTTCATTTCTTTTTGATTGCGGTTATTTTTTTGCCGGTCGCAGTTTTGCTTATTCTGTCTTTTAGTGAGCATTGGATTTTTCCAGATGTTTTGCCTGAGAATTTTCATAGACAGACTTGGCTTAGATTGTTTTCAACAGAGTCAGAACTAAGGCAGAGTTTGGGGTTGTCCATCGTTGTATCGCTTTGTGTCGCTTTTTTTTCAACTTTAATGGGTTGCATATTGTCTAGAGCTGTTTCTACTTCGCGGTACAAGAAATATTATATCAGTTTGGCGTACTTGCCATATATTCTTTCACCTGTTGTCTTGGGCGTTTTGTGGCATTATTTTGCAGTTGTCATAGGATTAAATGCCAGTTTTATTGGCGTTGTTAGCGCACAATTTTTGATTTGCTTCCCGTTTGGATTCATTATTTTATCCAGCTTTTGGACACGGCATATTTCAAATTATGAAGAACTGAGTATCACCTTGGGTTCTTCAGAATGGTTTCGTTTTAAAAAAGTGATTTTTCCCTTGGCAAAACCAGTTTTAGGCTTGTGCTTTTTTCAGTGTTTCTTGATTTCTTGGTTTGATTATGGTTTGACACAACTGATTGGTGGCGGGCAGGTGAAAACTTTAACCTTATCTGTTTTTAATTTTATCAATGAAGCCAATATTTTTTTAGCAGCTTTGGCGAGTTTACTTTTAGTTATTCCGCCGATGACTTTGCTGTTTTTCAACAAAAAAATTATCTTAAAAAGAACCCTGATTCATTAAATAAAAAGAATGCGTTTAGAATTACAAAACATATCAAAACGATTTGGACAAAAACCTGTGCTCACGGCTGTTGATTTAGAGTTAAAGGACAATCAAGTCATGAGTATTTTAGGGAAATCTGGCAGTGGCAAAACCAGTTTACTCAAAATTATAGCTGGTTTGGAAGATGCTGATACAGGAAACATCTTTTTGAATGAGACTTCTATTATATCTCAAAAACCGAATACACGACATATTGTTTACCTCTTTCAGGAAGCCTTGCTTTTTCCACATCTAAATGTGTTTGACAACATCGCTTTTGGATTGCAGGCGCAGCAATTAAAGGCTGCAGAAATCGACAAGCGCGTTAAAGCTATTTTAAAAGAAATTGATTTGTCAGCACATTCCTCTAAATTCCCACAGCAATTGTCTGGAGGCGAAAAACAGCGTGTTGCTTTTGCAAGAGCCATCATTGTTCAGCCCCAAGTTTTATTACTCGATGAGCCTTTTGGCGCTCTTGATGTTGACACGCGAGAAACCATGCAAAAGTTATTTTTGAAATTGATGAAAGCCTATGGCATTGCAGCTTTGTTTGTCACACATGATTTAAAAGAAGCCTTGCTTATCGGTGACCAAATCGCTAAAATTGATAAAGGTTATTTAAAAACATATACGAGTCAGTCAGAATTCATTCAGGATGCGCAATCAGGAGTGAAAGAAGAAATTGATTTTTGGATGCAAATCCAGCAATCGAAATAAACAAATGATGAAAAAAGATTTTAATCACGTTGAGTCTCTTTATTGGGTTTTTACACAATTGTGCAATGATGATTGTGATCATTGCTATAATGATTCCAGTCCTTTTGGTGCACGAATTTCCGAACAGGATTGTCTAGCTATTATCGATCATATGCCTGATCGCGTTGAGCGTTTGATTTTGAGTGGTGGCGAACCGCTTTCAGAATTAAAATTACTCTACACAATTTTAGACAAAATTAAAGAAAAATACGGTGAGGAAACGCAGGTGATGTTGCAGACAAATGGCGATTTACTCACAAAAGAAAAACTACAAATCTTGATTGAAAAAGGAGTGAGGCGTTTTGATATTGCCAGTATTGATCGCTATCACAAAAAGGCAGGCAGTCGTCTCGATGAATTGGCTACTATTTTTGAAAGTTGTGATGTCAATGGGACTGAAAAAGATCCACTGATTGAAGGCGGACATTACCTTGCTGAAAATCCTTTGAGTTGGGGATCTTGGGGCGCTAATGAAGAGATGTGGCTCGGTGGGAATTGGGCGAGAGGCAAGGCGCTCAAAAATAATATTTACAAGGAAGATCCCAAACATAATTTTTGTAATATCCTCTCTGGTGCGCGTAATTTTTTAGGCGGTTATAGCGACATTCCAAATGAATTCAGTATCCAGTTGTGGCGCATCAATCCGTGTTGCCCTGGTACACATTTCCCGATGGGAGATGCCCGGAAAGAAAAAGTAGCCGATGTGCTTGAGCGGGCTTCTGAAAATTTAGTTTTCCGCATGCTCAACGAAGGAAAGCCTTTGGAAATGGGAAAACATTTAGGAGTTTCTGAGGAGCAAGCCAAAGCTGAAAATGCTGATCTGAAAAATATATGTTTGTATTGCGATGAATTTATGAAATGCCACAAAGAGGCTATTTTTGATAAAAAAGGTGTGCTGGCTACAGATCAATCTCATCAAAAGCTTTCACATTAAATCTTTGTCACATGTCGAAATCTAATTTGCAAGCCATCAAGGATTTGTTGGATCAAAAGAATAAAGCTTCAATCCCATATCTTTCTGTTCAAGATTTGCAGAAGCAACTCTCGCAAAACAGCGACTTCATTCTTTTAGATACACGTGAGAAAAATGAGTTTGACGTCAGCCATTTACCCAATGCTATTTGGGTGGGTTTTGAAAACTTCGATATCCAGCAGTTGATTATTCGTTTTCCCAAAAGAACCGAGTTCGTTCTTTATTGTTCACTTGGGATGCGTTCGGAAAGGATAGGGAATCAACTTGAAAAAGTTGGATATAGCCAACTCAAAAATCTTTACGGAGGCATTTTTCAATGGGCCGATCAGGGTTTTCAACTTGTGAATAAGTCTGGTTTGCCTACTCAGAAGGTTCATGCTTACAATTCCCATTGGGGGCAATTTCTCACAACAACCGAAGCTGTCTATGACTAAAGAGAAAAACGTATTGCTCATTTTTGCGCGACATCCAGAACTCGGGAAATGCAAAACGCGTTTGGCCAAAACTGTTGGTGATGCTGCGGCTCTAGAGATTTATAAGTATTTAGTAGAACGCACAGCAGAAGTTGTCAAAAATGTCAAAAGCATTCGACAAGTTTGGTATGCCGATGAAGTGAGGCAAAATGATATGTGGTCTTCTGATTTTTTTGAGAAGAAACAACAAGTGCAAGGGAATTTAGGTCAGAAAATGCAAGATGCTTTTGCTTCTGCTTTTGCCGCTGGAGCTCAGAAAGTCGTTATTGTTGGCACCGATATTCATGATTTGGATGCAGGTGTCATTCAAGAGGCTTTTGACAAACTGAACACGCACGATCTTGTGATTGGCCCGGCTACTGATGGTGGTTATTATTTGCTCGGCATGAAAACATTAAAAAAAGCGGCTTTTCAATTGAAAGCTTGGAGCACATCAAGCGTTTTTATGGAGACAATTCATGCCTTAAAAACCGAAAAAATCAGTATTTTAGAGCGGAGAAATGATGTTGATTATTATGAAGATATTCAAGGTCTCCCCATTTTTGAAACAATACTAAAAAAGCACAAATGACATACGTAGAACAAACAGTCTCTTATTTAAGAGAGAAAGGATTTGAATCTCCTGAGGTTGGCATTATTCTAGGAACAGGTTTAGGTAAACTTCCAGAAGAAGTCGAGGTTTTGGCGCAAGTGAGTTATAACCATATTCCGCATTTCCCGACGGCAACAGTCGAGTTCCACAAGGGGAAATTGATTTATGGAATGTTAGAGGGGAAGAAAGTCATTGTCATGCAAGGGCGTTTTCACCTCTATGAAGGTTATGATTTCCAAGATGTGACTTATCCTGTTCGGATCATGAACCGTTTGGGGATTAAAAAACTATTGGTTTCAAATGCAGCTGGCGCCATTAATTTAGACTTCAAAAAAGGAGATATCATGTTGATTGATGATCATATAAATTTGCTTGGCGGATCGCCATTGGCTTTTAAAGGTGTCTCTAAAACTGGTGAACGTTTTGTAGATATGAGTTGTCCTTATGATCAGAAAATGAGTCAAAAGCTTGAAGCGATTGCCAAACGCCATGACATTACTTTACATAAAGGTGTTTATGCTTC
The DNA here is from genome assembly GCA_030457805.1 of Psychroflexus sp. GTDB lineage: Bacteria > Bacteroidota > Bacteroidia > Flavobacteriales > Flavobacteriaceae > Psychroflexus. The sequence goes on along the minus strand of JAKDUG010000001.1, from coordinate 67,113 downwards.
TGTGATGGGACCTCAACTTGAAACACGTGCTGAATATCGCTATTTGAAAATTATAGGGGCGGATGCAGTTGGGATGAGTACAGTGCCTGAAGTCATTGTTGCAAATCATTTAAAACTTCCTGTCATTGCTGTTTCTGTGTTGACTGATGAATGTGATCCAGATCATTTAGCGCAAGTTGATGTACAGTCTATTTTAAAAATGTCAGCCAAAGCTGAGCCTCACATGATTAAGCTATTTAAAGATCTTATTGCGGATTTAGAGGTTTAGGTTTTAAAATATCATAAAAATTCTAAAAAAAAAGCATAGTTTTGGCAACTGTGCTTTTTTTTGTGATCGTGAGAAAAATATTAATTCTAATCTTATTTTTTAGCCTTAGTGCGACAAAGGCGCAAGTGAAGCTCGATCACATTAATGTAAATTATCTCTTCGGAAAAATCATCAGGCACAAACCAGAAATGTCTCATCTTGTTCAAGGGCCAACACATGGTCTTTCATTGGCTTACGATTACCAGAGTCGCGGTGAAAAAGAATGGCATCAAGATTATAATTACCCGAGTTTTGGCGTCACTTTCGTCTATCAGAATATGGGAGCAAAAGCGCTTGGCAAGATTTACAGTTTGCATCCGCATTACAAATTTTATATGCTCGAACGCCAACTCAATCTCAAAGTTGGTTTGGGTATAGGCTATGTGACGAATCCATTTGATAAAGTTGAAAATCCGAAAAATGTGGCTTATGGATCACGATTGACTTCCAGTATTTTATTTGAATTGACTTATCAATCTCCACAAATTTTACAGTTTCCCCTGCGTTTTGAAGCTGGCCTATTTTTGATGCATTACTCAAATGGGAAAATGAAATCTCCAAATACGGGAACAAATAATTATGGCGTGCGGGCAGGCTTTAGTTATGATGTCTCCAACGAAAAGTTGATATTAGAGGATGAAAGCCCTTCAGCATATGAAGTCCAGCCGTGGAATTATCAATTTATTTTGGCTTCTGGGTTCAATGATTTGGGCTTGTTACAAGCTAAGAAATATCCATTTTTTACGGCAACGGCTTTGGCAGAGAAACCTTTGAGCTTTAAAAATGCAATTCAATTTGGAGCCGATTTGTTTTTAAGTCAAGCGGCAAAAGAACACAATATATATCAAGAAGCTGCATTTCCAGATCACGGCATCTCAGCGGATGATGATTGGAAGCGAATAGGCCTTTTTGCAGGCCACCGTTTCTATATGGGAGAACTTAATTTCGCCACACAAATTGGTTATTATGTTTATTACCCAGTGAATTATCTCAAACGACTTTATACGAGAATAGGTTTGCAATATGATTTTTCGAAACACTTTTTTGGATCTTTAATGTTGAAAACACATTTTGCAAAAGCAGAGGCAATCGAGTTTGGAATAGGTTTTAAAATATGAGAAAAATATATCTTTTGTTGTGCGTGATGGCATTTGTTTCCTGTGGAATAGAGGAGGCGAAAGACTGTTTGCATTCTTCTAAATTGACAGAAGTTTATGAGGAATATATCACTGAGATCGACACCCTGATTGTGCGTCGAGATATTCAGGTTTCAATAGAGCAATCAACCGAAAATAAAATAAAAGTGATCACTAATGATAGAACCTATGAGAAACTAAAACGCAATATCTCAGGCAGAACTTTAGAGTTGAGCCTAGATGATGTCTGTCCATTCGGAAATTCAAAACCCTTAGTAAAAATTGTTTTATCAGTCACTTCAATTGCGCAAATTCGCAACTCAAGTCAGTATACAATAAGCAGTATTGGGCAGCTCAGCTTTCCTTTTATGCGTTTGATATCTGAAAGCTTTAATGACAATGATGCTTTAAATTCAGGCGACTTTAAGATGGATCTTGATGTTGCCGATTTAGGAATCGTCAGTTCAGGAATCTCAGATTTTTATATCACAGGGAAAACAGAGAAGCTACAATTGGGCTTTTACGATGGATCTGGTGCTTTTTATGGCACAAATCTCGATGCTAAAAAAGCTGATATATTTTACCGGTCGAGCAGAGACTCACAATTAAACGTGCAGCAAAAAGCCACAGGTGAAGTCCGCTCGACTGGATCACTATTTTTTCAGCAAAAGCCAGACACTTTAGCTATTGAATGTTTTTATATAGGATGTTGGTTTACACTAAATTAGTCACGTGATATTTCTACAACCTCAAAGGAAAGTGTACCATTTGGTACTTTAATCTCAGCAAATTCGCCTTTTTCTTTTCCAAGTAAACCTTTGCCAATAGGGGAATCGACAGAAATTTTATTCGACTTTAAATCAGCTTCACTTTGTGCCACTAATTTATAAGTCATCGTCTTTTTTGTTTTTGTGTTCTTTAATTTAACTGTGGAGTGAATTAAAACTTTAGAAACATCAAGTTGTGACTCATCAATAACGCGCGCATTTGAAACCACCGCTTCTAATTTTGAAATTTTCATTTCAAGCATGCCTTGTGCTTCTTTTGCAGCATCGTATTCAGCATTTTCACTCAAGTCACCCTTGTCACGTGCTTCGCCAATTGCTTGTGAAGCTTTTGGCCTTTCGACATCTCTTAACTGGTCTAACTCAGCTTTTAGCTTTTTCAGACCTTCTTCTGAATAATAAGATACTTTACTCATAATCTTAGATTTATATCATAAAAAAAGAATCCCGTTTTTACGAGATTCTGTGTTACAAATGTAATAATTTTACAGCATGAAATCAATAGTTTTTAATTATGTTTAGAAAAGCCTGTCTGATATTGAGTTTGTTCGTCATCTTTGTTTCTTGTAGTTCTAATGAGCGTCGTTCAGACAACCCGAATTTGGTTGATATTGGCGTTGACCTTCAAGTGAGCCTCAATTTACCTCAATTTAATGACCTTAAATTCCCTGGGAATGCCGTTTATATTGCAAACCAAGGTAATCTTGGTATCATCTTGGTCAATTCGGGAAATAACTTTTTAGCCTGGGATGCAGCCGATCCCAATTTGTTGCCAAATCAAGATTGTGCAAGATTGCAAATTGATGGCCTTAATGCAGAATCTGAGTGTGAACAATTGAATGTTTACAGCCTTGTGACGGGTCAGCCGATGAGTGGTAGTGATCTGGTTTATCAGCTTTATCCTTATCGCGTTGTTAAATCAGGTGATATCATTCAGATTTATAATTAAGTCGGGCTTTAATTTTTTTGATTTCAAATGCAAATCTGAACTTTTGATGTGCCGGTTTTTCTATTGATTTTAAGATGATTTTCTGATCCTGGTATTGGGCAATAATCAAATAATATTGGCCTTTAAAGTAAATCTGCAAAGTTTCGGCTTCTTGTGACCCTTTATCTGTCAATGTGAGTTCTTCAGGGTAAACAATATATTGTTGAGTCGGCTCGGAACCTCCTAGTTCAGGAATGTCGAGTAAATTAACTTCCCCAAAAAGAGAGGCACAATACGTATCTTTCGGATTTTTATAAACAGATTTTGCTTCTCTATAATCGAGCTGTTCGCCATCTTTGATAATCAGGATTGAATCTGCAAAGCCCAAAACATCATCCATATCGTGTGTGGCAACAACAAGGCTGATTTTCTCTTTCTTGAGGTAAGCAAAAATTTCACGCCTGAGTTTGTGTTTTTTAAACTGATCAATATGGCTGAAAGGCTCATCAAACAAAATGAGTTGAGGTTTTTTAGCTAAAGTTTGACCAATGGCAACGCGTTGTTTTTGGCCACCACTTAAATTTTTCACTTTTTTCGCAGCCAATTCTTCTAATTCTAGAAGGCTTAAAAGTTCATCAGTTTTCTGCTGACTTTCTTTAGGGAATTGTCGTGATAAGTGTTTTTTTATATTTTCTTCAACACTTGTGTAAGGCATCAAATCAAATTCTTGAGAGAGGTGTTTGAAGTGCTCATAACCTGGCACTAAATTGTGTTTTGGACCTTTGACTTCTTCAGAATTCCAAAAAATTTGTCCTTCATTTAAATCGTAAAGGCCATATATTGATTTGAGAAGTGTGCTTTTTCCACAACCACTTTCGCCAATAATAGCGATAAATTGTCCGGGCTTTAATTCGAAATTAATGTCACGTACACCTTCAGTTTTGGTGTGTAAATAGGAGAGGTTTTTAATTTTTAACATGACACAAATATCGACAAAAAAATCCTGATGAGATATCAGGATTTTTGAGAATTTTTTGAAGTGATTTCTTTAAACTTTCATATTAAAGCCAGTTTACAACTTATAAGTTAATTTTAATAAGACAATTCTAGGTTGTATCGCATTGCGTTGGTCAGTAATGACAAACTCATTGATATGACTTTTCTTTTTAAAACCTGTGTCAAAAATATTAGTTGCTTCAATTGAAATTCGCCAAGCCTTGTCAGGATTCCAATACTCGAAGCTGGCATTTCCTATGTCAAATCGGTTAACTGTATGATTGCTTTGATTTTCAAAATAGGTCAGCCGATAATCAAACTTGACTAAGAAATCTTCCCAAAAATCATATTCTAAGGTTGCAAAGGGTTGTATTTGCATGATATTAGTTTCATAATCAAGCGCTTTTAAACGATTAAATTCTTGTGAAAAGCCAATATCTATATTAGGAAAATCTTTAAATTGAGTACTTGTATTAATTGTGTATTCTACGTTATGAGACGTGTAATCTGTCCTCACATCATTAATCATTCGGGTGTAATTATTTTGAATTCCTGTTAATTTCAGATTCAGATACCAATCGCCCCAACCTTTACTCACCATGGTATTTGAAATCAAAAATCTTTCAGGTAAACTTGTATAAAATAATTCTTGAATTTGGTCGATGCCTTCTAGTTTTGTCTGGTGTCTAATTGAGCGTTCTTGTATATTTAAACTCAAGAACGTATTGAAAGTTAGTTTTTTACTGAGTCTAAACTTAGAATATCGCAAGCTTAATTGGTGATAAAGTTGATTTTCTAAATTCTCATCACCACGTGATATACGATTAAAAGATAATAACCGCAATCGATTTGCATATTGTTGGGCATTTGCAAAATTTGATTTCAAAGCGTAGATTAAACTGTATTTTCCGCCAGATTTTTCTTTGTAATCTAAGTTTATAGCGGGTAAAAATACGAACTTCTGCTTGTCGGCTATTTGTGTGTTAAACTGTTTGATATTCCAGTTGTAATGATGAATTTTAAACGCTGGTTTACCTGTAAATCGACCGCTTTTAAATTTATACTCTAACCCAGCATAGGTATCATTAAGCTGGTAATTAATTTGATTATTAAAGCCAGTATTTTTAAAATTATTGAAGCTGCCATCGCTTAAACGTTGCGCGTCTAAAGTGCTGTAGTTTGTATTGAAATAATTGTAGCCAGCTATAGGATAAAGATGATTAAAATCATTGACAACCCAATAATGCTTTGCGTTGAGTTGAAATAAATGATTCTCTTCTTTACTTTCTTGAATCAAGTTGAAGTCTTCCACAGTCGTCACCAAAGGAATAAGTTCTGAAAAAATAGGTTGGTTAAAAACCCAATCTTGTTGGTTAGATTGATCGTTGTACTCATACTTGGCGTTAATGCTTGTTATATGTGTATAAGAGAATTGTTTATTGGCTGAGATTTCTTGTGATAAGCTGAAGTTATTCGGGTTTGTTGTGTTCTTAAATTGAGATTTTCTCGGTTATTGGTTTCAGATTGTAAACCTTCAATAGTGTTGGCATCACTGGTTTTGATAATTGTATTGGCTTTATAGTTGACCGAACTCAGGTTGTCGTATTCTAACTTCAACTTTGAAATACTGAAATTAGATTCTTCTCGATTCCTATTCATACGTGTTTCCTGATTCTCAACATCACTTAAGTAATCTAGATTTGTTGATTTTCCACGTCTAGTCAAAGACTTGTTGACAATACTATAGGCGTTGAACTCTAAGTAAGGGATTAACTCTTGGCTAATACTTCCTGCCAGAAACTGATTCTTTTGAAATTTGAAATCATCTTGTCTTAAAAATTGTGAAAAATTATCTCTTACTAAATTTAAATTATTTGAGTTTGTTGCCTTGTCATAGCCGCCTTCAAAATCAATATAATCTTTAAAAGTAAATGACTTTTGTCCTGTGTTATTTAAATCTCCGATAATATTGACAGCTGTTTTAGGGCTATAATAAAAAAGAGTTGGATTGAGTTTATATCTATTTTTTATCCCTCCCGCAGCAGCAACATCTCCAAACAAAAAACGTTTTTTACCTTCTTTTAGTTTGATATTTAAGGCCATTCGATTAGAGTCTTCAAGCCCTTTTAAAAATGCAATTTCGCTATAATTATCTAAAGCTTCAACCTCACCTATCGCATCAGCAGGAATATTATTAACGGCCAACTTTTCATCTCCTGTAAAGAAAGCTTTACCATCAACCATCAGTTTAGTCACAGGTTTGCCGTTGACAGTGACATTGCCCGCACGATCGACTTTCATGCCAGGTAATTTTTTTAAGACATCTCGTAATTTACGTTCTTCTCCTGTTTTAAATTGATCAGTACGATATGTAATCGTATCTTCTTTAACGATGACAGCCATTTCGGTTTCTATGATAACTTCATCCAGTTGCTCAGTACTATTTTGAAGTGTGAAGTTGCGTTGTGTATCATCTTCCAGGCTAATCGTATCTACAATTTTATTAAAGCCAAGATGCGTTACACTCAGTTCATAGCTGTGCGACTTTTGTAATTTAAGTGAGTATTTTCCTTCTGTTCCCGAAATAGCAAATTGAAAATCTGCTGCATTTGTAAGAGGTTTTGCGAGAACATTGGTGTTTGGCAAAACCTGACCTAAAGAATCTTTGATGGAGCCCTTCAGGTTAATGTTTTGACTAGAAACCTGACTCACACTAAAGCTTATGAAAAAGAGCACAATAATAAATTTGACTTGCAATAACTTAATCTTTAAAAGGGTTAGTTTTATCGATCATGTCTTGATACTCTTTTTTTGTAATAAGACGAATATCACTTGGCGGTTGCTTTAATTCAGTTGCATCAACTTGTTTTAAACTCACTAAGTTAGCCTTAAAAAGTTGACTTTCTATTTTAATGAGTAAACCTGGCAAACTTTTGTAATCTTTAATATTAAAATTTGTAGGAATATCAGGGGCGTACCATAGCTTTAGGCTTTGTTTTTTAGAATATTGCGTTTCTGCTAAATAACATTGATATTGACCAATGGTTTGTGTCTCGTTTTTTAATGTGACAGGTTTTGTGTCTTCTTTGACTAGGAATTCATTAATGTCAAGATGTTCACTGTTGATATGTGTTACGATAGAGTCTTGATCTTGTGTGTTATAAATTTTGGTGTTATTGCCCGCAAATATGAGGGCAGGATCTGCTTTTCGATTGTTTTGATCAACATTCATATCTTGCACAACATAATAATAACTCATTTCTGAGTTGAAAATTAATTTTGCTTTAGCAGGTCTAGAATTGAGATATCTAGAAAAAGCTTTTTTCAACAAAGCTGGATTCTTGCCTTCAGAGACACTTTTTTGAATATAGTTTTTGTAATATTCTTTGTTGATTTCAAATTGATAAGTCGCTTCAAAAGTTTGGCTATAAACAAAACTTTGAAAGAAGATAAGGAGGAGGAATATTTTCATGGAATTTTTTTAATGAAGCCGTCTCGAAATTTGTCATCAAGGTGCTATTTCCTTTTTAATAAATGAGTAGAAAACTTTCATTTTGTAGAATTAACTGCTAACCTAAAAAAAAACGTCTTATCATGAGTTTATATGATAAATTAACAGCATTTGTGTTGTTTTAATCTAAATAACTTTTATGAATCTTATCAATGTGAGACAATGATTAGGTTTTAGGATAAGTTATTGTCAACAAAAAAATCCTGATGAGATATCAGGATTTTTAAAAACTTTAAATGTGATTGTTTTATTTGACGATTAACTTTTCAGTTGAGGTTTTTGAACCATTTTTCATTTTCACAAGATAGACACCTGTTGAGAAATGGCTCACATTAATGATATCATTTGGAGTGCTATTCTCATTTAGCATCACGCGGCCATTCAGATCAAAAATCTGAACATTGACTTTGTCAAGTGGCAATGCGCCAAAATCAATTTTAAAATGATTTTCTGTTGGGTTTGGATAGATCTTAAAACCATCAGTGTCGAAATCTTTATTGCCAAGTGCGCAATTCAAATCTTCGGCTGGAGGCATATCAAAAGCTTCTGTTTGGTCGTATCTGTTGTTTGATGAACCTTGATCAGCGCTATAGCCTAAACCACGACGTGCAAAAACTTCCCAGATCAAACATTGATTTGCGCCGTCGTTTAAAAATTTGTCTGCTTGTAAAATTGCATCTCTTCCATCGATAAAGCCAGGTTCACAAGCTTGAATTTTTAGACCGTCAATCACAAGTTGCATCACTTTATTATTACCACCATCACCATTGTAAAGGTCTGTATCGAAACCGTATTCATCAACAAATTCCCACGTCAGATCCCAAAGCATTGTCGCCCAAACAAAGCCAATGCCATGAGGTGCCGCCAGTTGATAATTGTTTGTGAGATCATAAGTTGCTGGGTTTAGTGTCATGTCTGTAGTGTAGCGATAAGGCCGAATTCCATTACCTGTGATGTCTTGATTAACGGCATAAGTGCCGTATCCGCGTGCGTCAGTGGCTTGGTCTCCTTCTTTCATTGTCATGACAAGTCCAATCCAGTCGCTCCAGCCTTCACCCATTTGTTCATCATTGTACATACAGTTGACATTCATTTTTCCGCCTGTTAGTCGTGTTGAAATACCGTGTCCGTATTCATGAGCAATAATGCCATTATCAAAATCGCCATCAATTTTGTAAGGGCCGTTATTCGCTAAGCTTGTTGTCAGGGTTTCCTCCGCTTCTAAAGCCGAAAGAATGATAGCGCCGTCTGCCTGACTAATCATCAGGGAAGGAATTGTGATCGTTGCACTATCGCCACCCATGATGATGGGTTCGCCTGGTTCATTATTGATGACGATGACAGCAATGGCGCCTGCATCTTCTGCAGCACTGACTTTGTCAACAAAAGGACAATCTCCACGAGTGATCACGGCAATCTGTCCGTCCAGATCACTTGTATTCGTCAGCGGATCACAAGCATTTGATGAGTCTTGTGTATCTGTGGCCAAGATGAGTTCTGCCTCGAGAGCGTCTGCTGAGAGGTCAGGGCCGAAACTAGATTCGAGGCCTGCATATTCGCCAGTTGCACTTGAAGTTGTGATAGTGATTTGTGGCAGTGGATCGCCAGTTGTTGCCCATAAAAACATTTGCATGCGTGGACTTATTCCGTCGGGTGGCGTTCCGAAGTTGGCGTTATTAACGCCACTTCCATCCTGGGCATCCGCATAAACAGGATCATTACCATAAGTTTCAGATCCTTCGTAATTTTTTTCTTGGAAGTTTCCTGCATCTTCATCAAATCCGTAGTAATGCCATAAATCGTGCATGACGTTATTGCGAACAAATAAATTTGTGATGGCAGCATCTTCATTCAAAATAGCGGGCTGGTTGTCTTGTATCGGAAAATCAAAATTCAAATTTTCACCGCCATCAGGAGAATAGCCGGGGAGGTCATTTCCAGTGCGATCTTCTTGCGCGTAGGCATTATTTCCACGGGTGATGGTGTATTCTGCTCCAGCAACGCCGTCTGTATCATGCCAGCCAAAAGGCGATGCAACAGGGTCTGCCGGATTGACTAAAAGTGTGCGTTCTCCGTGATTTGGCGATTCAATAGTGGTTGCGTAAGCGCGGTACTGTGCTTCATCATCCGCTGTTATTTCTTGGAGTAAAACAGACTTTTTTTGCTGTGAAATAGGAGTCTTTGTTTGGCTTGCGAAATTTTCATGGTTGTGCCCCTCAAAGTTGCAAGAGAGTAGCCAATCATTTTGATCGATGATCTTTCCAGTAGTCGCATCTATTCTGAAACTCCACCAATGTTCAGTATTTTTTAAATAAATACTCATATCCCAGGCTAAGATTAATTGATCCTCTATGGCTTGATAAACAAGTGTGGCTGGGATATTTTCATTAGAGATGGATTTGTTTTCTAATACAAAATTGTGTTTAGACCTCTTTTCGAGTATTTGTGTCGCTGACTTTTTCTCAAGTCCAAAATGAGCAACTGCTTTGTCTAAGGCTTCTGTCGCCCCTAATTGTGCTGAGGTGCTTGTTGTCTTTTGTTGAATATCAGTATAAAAGCGATGATTTTGTAAATCGACTTTCTGATTTTTAACAACAAAATGTCCCATGGCATTAAAGATCGGAACATCATTGACACTTTGCTGCATATAGACTAATTCAGCATCGAGGCTTTTGGAGTAATGCTGACTGCTTAGCATGAGTGCGTTGATGTCATCTTGTTGTAGTTTCTCACTAGACGCATGGCGTTTGAGGTAGTCTTGAATAAGTTGAGAATGGTTTTGAGCAAAAAGGCTTGATGAAAAAATCACCAAGCCCATTGTATAAAGTAGAGTTTTAAACTTCATTAAATTTAATTTTCGGCAAAATAAGACCAATTTAATGAAAAGACAATCCTACTCGTGTTAAAATTATTTCAGGTTGTGAGGATTGTAGCCTAGAAATTCTGTTTCTGTTTCTGTGAATTTGATATTGAAGCTTTCTAATTCTTCCAAAATAGGTTTGTAAATCTCTGGATGAATCGGTCTTAAAACACCTTTGATTGTAATCTTTTTCTGTATCATTTTTAAAATGGCAACACCTAAAGGCAAGCCGACAGTTCTTGACATTGCAGTAAAGGTTTGATCTTCTCCAATACTGACCATAGTCGAGTCAATTTGTTTTTTCTCGCCTTTGTGTTCATAACCAAATTTGTGATACATCACAATCATGTCTTTATCTTCAGGCTTGAGCATCCATTTTTCTTCAAGAATAGATTGTAGTGCCTTTGCTGGCGTTGCATTCTTGATACCTATCTTTTTTTGAGCATTAAAAATATCCAAGTCTAAAAGTTTTTCCCAAATCAAATCATCTTGGTCTATCTTGAGGCTATGGCGTAATTTCAACTCGACAGAATCCGTTGGTGAATACGGTAAAAATGAATTGATGAACTCGCGGTAACTCATGTTTTCAGAATCTTCTAAAGTATATGTGTCATCAGTGATGCCAAGCTGAACGAACACATTCCAAGCCTTGCTAAAACCAACACGGCGAAGCGTTCCTCTATATAATGTAGGAATGTCTTCCAGGCCGTAAACTTCACGATAAGCCAATGAGTTTCTATTTGCTAAACCTTCAAATCTTCCGTATCCTGGAACTTCTAAAAACTCGGTTCTTCTGAACAGGCGTTGGTAAGGAATGTATTTGTATTTACCTTCTTGTATAAACTTGGCTGGACCACCTTGACCGGCAACGACAACGTTTCTCGGATTCCACGTGAACTTATAATTCCATAAATTATCATCACTTTCAGGGGCGACGAGGCCACCTGTAAAAGATTCGAATGAAATGAGTTTTCCGCCTTTATCTCTAATTTCGTCAATCACTTTCATCGCACTCATGTGATCAACGCCAGGATCAACGCCAATTTCATTCATAAAAGTAAGGCCTTTGGCTTTAACTTCTTCGTCTAATGCAGCCATTTCATCTGAAACATATGAGGCAGTTGCCATATTTTTGTCGAAATTCACGCAATCTTTAGCGACTTCAATATGAAAGCGCGCAGGTAGCATTGAGACGACCATATCGGCAGCCTTGATTTGTTTTTGACGTTCATCTTTATTAAATATATCGAGTTCAATAGGTGTTGTAGATGCGTAGGAAGCTGATTTTTTTGCAGTTTGTAGATCTTTGTCAGCTATTGTAATTTTGAGATTGTTTTCTTGGGCTTGAGTATCGAGATATCTGACAAGTGCAGATGTAGATTTGCCTGCGCCAATTATTAATACTTTAGTCATAGTGTGAATAAATTATTGATTATTAGTTTTATCAATACGAATGTAATTAAATTAGTTTGGAATGAGCAAAAAGCTTTTGAGTTTAGGTTTAGCACTTGGAGGAGTCGCTATTATTTTAGGTGCTTTTGCATCACATGGTTTAACGAAGCATCTGTCAGAAAGTGAAATTCTCACTTTTGAAACGGGTGTGCGATATCAAATGTATCAGGCTTTCTTTTTGATGCTTATTAGTTTTATCAAAAACTTGAGTTCAAAATCGCAGACGATACTTTTATGGTTAAACAGTCTTGGTGTTTTATTTTTTTCAGGATCTATTTATGGTTTATCAACCAATGCCTTAACGGGATTTGATTTTACGAAAATCGCACTGATGACACCACTAGGAGGTGCTCTGCTGATCTTTTCTTGGTTCTACGTACTCTCTCTAATTCTTAAAAAAAGAAAATAAAAGAGACTTGTCTCACGTAATTGGAAATAAGTGTTTAAATTTGTTTGCCAAATGACAATACAACATCATATATTATGCAAAACAAAGATCAAAAAGCGAAAACGATTTCGCTAAAGTCTTACGGCATTCATTCGGATCAAATCAATTATCAATTATCTTCTGAAGAACTTCACAAAATTACAGTTGAGAAGGGGCAAGGGCAAACTGTTGATTCAGGCGCTTTGGCTGTCAACACCGGAAAATTTACAGGCCGATCTCCTAAAGATCGCTTTATTGTAAAAGACGACATTACAAAAGATGAAATCTGGTGGGGAGATATTAATATTCCATTTGATGCAGATAAATTTGACAAGCTTTATGATAAAGTCGTCAAGTATTTATCTGACCAAGAGATTTACGTAAGAGACGCCTATGCGTGTGCTGACGAAGACTACAAAATCAAGATTCGTCATATTAATGAGTACGCGTGGAGTAATATGTTTACTCATAATATGTTTTTAAGGCCAACAGAAGCTGAACTTGAAAACTTTAGTCCTGAGTGGACAGTGATCAATGCACCAGGGTTTTATGCAGATCCAGAAGTGGATGGCACCCGCGCTAAGAATTTCGCCATTTTAAATTTTACCAAGAAAGTTGCATTGATTGGTGGAACTGGCTATACGGGAGAAATCAAAAAAGGAATTTTCTCTGCGCTGAACTTTATCTTGCCAGTCTTTAAAAATACACTTCCAATGCACTGTTCTGCCAACTCAGGAAAAGATGGAGATACAGCCATTTTCTTTGGACTTTCCGGAACAGGAAAAACAACATTATCTGCCGATCCTGATCGCCAATTGATTGGAGATGATGAGCACGGTTGGACAAATGAAAATAAAGTCTTCAATTTTGAAGGCGGTTGCTACGCCAAAGTCATTGATTTGACTGAGGAGAAAGAGCCGGATATTTTTGGAGCAATCAAACCAGGTGCTATCCTTGAGAATGTCACCATTCGCGATGGCAAAGTCGATTATAAAGATTCGACGATCACACAGAACACAAGGGTGAGTTATCCGATTTACCATATTAATAATATCAAAAAGCCATCAGTTGGTGAAAATCCTAAAAATATTTTCTTCTTAACTGCAGATGCTTTTGGTGTGTTACCTCCGATCAGTAAATTGACGCCAGGTCAAGCTGCTTACCATTTTATTAGCGGATATACTGCGAAAGTAGCAGGAACAGAAGCTGGTATTGATGAACCTCTACCAAGTTTCTCAGCATGTTTTGGAGCGCCATTTATGCCTTTGCACCCAACGCGATATGCAGAAATGCTCAGTGCTAAAATGAAAGAGAGTGGTGTCAATGTTTGGCTTGTAAATACAGGTTGGACAGGTGGCCCTTACGGCGTTGGATCGCGAATGAAACTGAAATACACACGTGAGATGATCTCTTCTGCTCTAGAAGGTTTATTAAACGATGTCGACTATGAAACACATGAGATTTTTGGACTTCAAATGCCGAAAACTTGTCAGAACGTCCCAAGCGAAGTGCTCAATCCAAAATCAACTTGGACAGATCAAAAAGCTTATGACGATAAAGCATCAGTTCTTGCAAAATCATTTAATGATAACTTTAAGAAGTTTGAAGATTATGCAAATGAAGAAATAATAAAGGGTGGACCGCTGCGTTAATCACATCCGTTTTTAATATTAAATAAAAAACCGAATCTGAAGATTCGGTTTTTTTTGCTTCTAACTTTGTAAGAGTTTAATTTACTTTGCTAAATTTTTGATGTAATTTTCAAGAGCCATTGTCATTGATGGCGCTTCAGGAGTCGGGGCTTTGATATCGACTTTTAGGCCGTGTTCATTTGCCATTTTTAAAGTTGTTTTTCCAAAAGTTGCAATGCGTGTGTTTTTTTGTTCAAAGTCAGGGAAATTCTCAAAAAGAGATTTAATACCACTTGGGCTAAAGAAGACAACGACATCATAAAAAACTTCTTTCAGATTTGATAAATCACTGACAACAGTTTTGTAAAATATACCACGCGTCCAATCAACACCGAGTTTGTCGAGTTGTTGCGGAACAATTGGTTTTAGGCTATCAGATGACGGCAGTAAGAATTTTTCATCTTTATGCTTCTTAATGCTGGATACTAAATCTTGGAAATTTCGCTTACCGACATAAATTTTACGTTTGCGATAAACAACATATTTCTGTAAGTAATATGCAACAGCTTCACTTTGACAGAAATACTTCATGCTGTCAGGGATTTTGTAGCGCATTTCTTCAGCGATCCTGAAGTAATTATCAACAGCATTTCTGCTTGTCAGGATAATTGCTGTAAACTCGGATAAATCAATTTTCTGTTGGCGAACCTCTTTTGATTCAACACCTTCTACGTGAATGAATGGAATAAAATCAATTTTTACTTTGAGTTTTTCTTCGAGTTCGGAGTAGGGTGAGTTTTCAATCTTAGGTTCTGGTTGGGAAATCAGGAGGGTCTTAATTTTCATGAATCTTTGGTTTTGAAACACTCTAAGAATTAAGCAACTTATAGCTAATAATTAGCGGTGCTATTTCAAGGCTGCAAATGTACAAAATAAAATAATACCAATCTTGTAAGAGATGTTTTCGTTGGCTATAAAGATAATTCCCAATAAAGACGATGTTTACCAAGCTAAATAAAACAAAAATGACAAAAGATAATTCATTTGTCAACGACTTATTATAAGTTAAAACTGCAGATAAGGGCAGAATAAGAAGTGAAGCATAACCTAAACTTGCAATTTTGAAAAGCACATAATCTGTGATTAAATAGGACTTTTTTATCATAAGGCCAACCAAAATCTCTAAGACGCTTTTAGAGAGGATAAGGATTGAAAAGAACAAGCCAATTCGGGTGAAACTGGTCAGGTCATAGTCTGTTTCCAATACCTTAGATTGCATCAAACTCAAGCTCATGACACTCGTTGTGATGATAAATAAAATCAGATCAAACCAAATGATTTGTTGTTTGAATCTTTTTTTTTCTGCAAAATAAGATCTGAGAAAATCAAATTTAAAAAACAAATAAAATTCATTGGTATTGATATATTTGGCACTGACAATCAAAATAAGAATAGCTAAGTAAATAAAGCTGATCCAATCTGATGAATAAGTGTGCCGAACAAGAACCTCCACAAATTTTTTTCTGCAAATGTATATTAATTTGTTGTTTTGTTAACTCAATCAATGCACTTAAAATATTTACCTTTGCCACTTAATTTTTTACAGTATTGATGAAAAAGCGTTTGGTAATCATACCAACTTATAACGAATGCGAAAATATCACAGATATCATTGATGCTGTTTTTTCGCTTCCTGTTGATTTTCATCTACTCGTTGTTGACGATAATTCTCCTGATGGGACAGCTCAGCTTGTTGAGGAGTTACAATCCACTTCTGCGCAGCCACTTTTTTTAGAAAATAGGCCTAAAAAAAAAGGCTTAGGAACCGCTTATATCCATGGCTTTAAGTGGGCTTTAGATAATGACTATGATGCCGTTTTTCAGATTGATGCAGATTTCTCTCACAATCCAAAAGATTTGGTAAAGATGAGTCAGATTTTTGACCGAGAAGAAGCTGATGTCGTGATTGGATCCAGATATTTGACAGGTGTCAATGTTGTCAATTGGCCGATGAAACGTGTTTTGATGTCTTGGTGCGCTTCAAAGTATGTCAAGGTGATTACAGGTTTGCCGATTGAAGATACCACGGCTGGTTTTGTGGGATACCGGCGAGAGGTTTTAGAGAAAATTAATTTGGATCGCATAAAGTTCATTGGTTATGCTTTTCAAATTGAAATGAAATATAAAGCATTTCATTTAGGTTTTAATGTGAAAGAAATTCCGATTATCTTTACAGACCGAACCAGAGGAAAATCTAAGATGAGCAGTAAAATAATAACAGAAGCCGTGTTTGGAATTATCCAAATGCGTTTTCGAAAACTTTTTGGAAAACTTTAGATGGTATATTTAATTAAACATGCGAAGATTGTCAACGAAGGGAAAATCACCGAAGGTGATGTCCTCATTGAGAATCAAATTATCAAAGAGATTGACACATCAATTAGTGTGAAATCAAGTGATACGAAGATTATTGACGCTGAAGGGAATTATTTAATACCTGGAATGATCGATGATCAAGTTCACTTTAGAGAACCTGGACTGACAGAGAAAGAGACGATCTTAACAGGATCAAAAGCTGCTGTTTCTGGTGGTATTACCTCATTTTTTGAAATGCCAAACACTATTCCGCAAACGACAACGCAGGAACGTCTTCAAGAAAAAATTGAAATTGCTAAGCGTGGCAGTTTTGCCAATTTTGCTTTTATGTTTGGCGGGACCAATGATAACTTGGAAGAGATCAAGAAAATTGATACACGAATTACACCTGCCTTAAAATTGTTCTTGGGATCTTCAACAGGGAATATGCTGGTTGATGATGCGACTGTTTTGGAAGAAATTTTTAAAAATGCGCCTTTAATCATTTCGGCACATTGTGAGGATGAAAGTACTATTAAAGCCAATATGGAGAAGGCCGTTGCTGAATACGGTGATGACATTCCAATGGAGAAGCATCCTGAAATCAGAAGTGCAGAAGCTTGCTACATTTCTTCTTCCCGTGCGATTGAGCTAGCGAAGAAAACCGGCGCAAGATTACATGTTTTTCACTTATCGACAGCCAAAGAAATGGCACTTTTTAATGGGAAGAAAAAATTAAAAGATAAAAAGATAACATCTGAAGTCTGTATCCATCACTTGTGGTTTTCAGATGAAGACTATGAGGAGAAAGGCAGCTTGATCAAATGGAATCCAGCAGTGAAAACTCCTGCTGATCGCCAAGCGCTTTTGGAGGCTTTGGTCAGTGACAAAATTGATGTTATTGCCACAGATCACGCGCCGCATACTTTAGAAGAAAAACAAAACGTATACACAAAAGCACCGAGTGGTGGACCACTTGTTCAGCATGCTTTACCAGCACTTTTTGAATACCTTCACGAAGGTGTATTGACGATTGAGCAAATCGTTCAGAAAACATCTCACAATCCTGCTTTACTTTTTGATGTTGAAAAGAGAGGTTTTATTAAAGAAGGCTATTTTGCTGATTTGGTTTTAGTCAATCCAAACTCGCCATGGACGGTCAATAATTCTAATATTTTTTATAAATGTGGCTGGTCACCTTTCTTTGGGAATACCTTCAAATCTAGGATCACGCATACCTTTGTCAATGGGCACCTCGTTTATAATAATTTTAAATTTAGTGAAGATATGCCAGGGCAACAACTCAAATTTGAACGATGATCAGACGTGTTTTATTTGGTGTCGGAATTTTTTTGATGGTTGTTGCTTGTCAGAAGTCCTATAGTGTTGCAGAACCAGATCAGCTGATCGAAAAACAAGAAATGATCCATATCATTACAGATATGATGATTCTTGATGCAGCCAGTAATGTTTCTGATATACCGCTGCTCAAGAATGACGTCAAAGCTTACAGGTTTATCGCAGATAAGTATAATGTGGATAGCATTCAACTCAAACAAAATTTGACTTATTACAATACTAGGTTTGATGAGAACTTGGAGATTTATGAACAAGTCAAGAAAAGAATAGAAGTGAAGCGAAATGTGATGGACTCCATCTTATCACGTGCTGATTCTTTAAAAACTAAACAATAGATTATTTAGTTTCTTGAGAAGGATAAATGTGACTTGCCTTATTTTGTGTCTCGCTTAGCAATGCGGTCAATGCTTTCCTCAAGACTTCTGAATTGGTAATTGAGTGTCTCCTTTATTTTTAAATTGTCATACTCAGAAGTTGAATTCATATTTTTGATCAGGTCGAGGTTGGTTTGTTTTTTATAACCAAAAATAGACAGCGCTGATTCAAAAAGCCAAACCAAATAAAATAAAGTCTTGGTGAGTTTGTATCGCGGTGGTTTAGTTTGATACTTTTCAGCAATGCACGTCATCACTTTCTTAAAGCTTGTGTTTTCACTGACCAAAATAAAACGCTGTGTTGAAATTTCGTGATTTGTGAGTTGATACATGATCTCAACACAATCATAGACATCGACAAAACCAGTTTTCTTAGGAATATAAAAAGGAAAACCATCCTTTGCTTTTTTCAGAATTAAGCCACTGCCAGAAGCTTCAAAACCATCACCAAGAATGACCCCAGGATTGACAATAACGGCATCTAAGCCTTCTTGGGTGGCGCGCCAGACTTCGCGCTCGGCACCGTATTTGGCAATTGCATAAACGTTGGTTTTATCTTGTTCGGAGATGGTTATTTTCTCAGTGATCTGATTTGAGATCTCATCAGGACTTAATGTCGCGATGGAACTCACATGACACATTTTTTTGACGCCAAGTGCAATCGACAGATTGACAATATTTTTTGTACCGTGAATATGCATTCGGCGCATTTTTTTGTAATCAGAAGGGGAGTTGCTGATAAATCCAGCACAGTGATAAAGGTGTTTGATTCCTTTCTTAAAAACTTCTTCTAAGCGCGGAACATCAAGGATATCGGCTTGTTCCCACTGTATATATTCTGTGATAGATGTTGTAGTAATCGCATGGTCTTTTAAAAGAATTTTGATACTGTGGTCTTTTTTCTTTTCATTACGAAAAATAGCGATAGTCTTTTCTTGCTGAAGAATTAATTTCGCGAGAAGATGTGTTCCTAAAAAGCCTGTTGCGCCTGTCACTAAATTCATGCTGTAAATATACTTAGGTTATAGGAAAAAAGAAGCATTATATTATCTTTGTACTAAATATTAAGAGATGAAAAAAGATTTTATTGAGGAAGTCACCTGGAGAGGAATGGTGCACGATGTGATGCCTGGCACACAAGAGCATTTGAATGAAGAGGTTAGAGCTGCTTATGTAGGAATCGATCCAACTGCAGATTCACTTCATGTTGGGCACTTGGTCGGGGTGATGTTGTTGAAGCATTTTCAGTTGTCTGGTCATAAGCCAGTTGCGCTTATTGGCGGTGCCACTGGAATGATTGGCGATCCTTCAGGGAAATCTGAAGAACGCAACTTGCTTGATGAAGAGACTTTGGCTAAAAACCAGGCGGCACTCAAAAAGCAATTGTCTAAGTTTTTAGATTTTGAAAGTGATGTGGAAAATGCAGCGATCTTAGTCAACAACTACGACTGGATGAAAGAATTCAGTTTTATTGATTTTATCCGTGATGTTGGCAAGCATATCACCGTCAATTATATGATGTCCAAAGATTCTGTCAAAAAGAGACTTGATGCCTCGTCAAATGTAGGATTGAGTTTTACTGAATTTACATATCAGCTTGTTCAAGGTTATGATTTTTTACACTTGTACCGGCATTACGCATGCAGTTTTCAAATGGGCGGCAGTGACCAATGGGGAAATATTACAACAGGAACAGAAATGATCAGGCGAATTGATCAAGGAAAGGGTTTTGCGTTGACTTGTCCTTTAATCACAAAAGCTGATGGGGCGAAGTTTGGTAAAACGGCTTCCGGAAACATTTGGTTAGATCCACAAAGAACATCTCCTTTTAAATTTTATCAATTTTGGTTAAATACAAGCGATGAAGATGCTGAGAAATTCATCAAAATTTTCACTTTCAGAAGTCAGGATGAAATTAAAACACTGATTGCAAAGCATAAAGAAAACCCACATTTAAGACATGTGCAGAAAGCTTTAGCTGAAGATCTCACAATTACTGTTCACAGCGAAACTGATTTAGAAAATGCCCAAAAAGCAACACAAGTCTTATTTGGGAAGTCTACTTTTGAGGATTTAGCATCAATTGATGAAAAAACTTTTTTAGATGTTTTTGAAGGAGTGCCTCAGGCAGAAATTTCAACTGAAGAGTTGATTGGTTTAGACCTTACTGAAGCCTTGACTACTGCCTCAGGTTTTATGAAATCAAAAAGTGAAGCCAGACGCGCACTCAAACAAAATTCGATTTCGATCAATAAGGAAAAGGTAAAAGAGGGAAGGACTTTGTCATCAGAAGATTTAATCAATGACAAGTACATTTTGATTGGTAAAGGGAAGAAGCAAAACTATTTATTAGTCGCCAAATCTGCATAAAAATAATAAAGCCCCGAATTTTTCGGGGCTTTACCTTAACTAACCAATCTATTATGAAAAAACTTCATCCTGATACAAATCTAAAACAAATATTGACTTAAACAACTCTTTTTAGTAAAAAAATATACTTTTCGTAAAACTCAGAGTGCCATCAAGTTACAACCCCTGATATCACTGTTGTCAAATCTACCGATCACTTCAAATTGATTTTTAGATATTTTTCTTCCTAAATCTTGTGTTGCAATAAAGCTACATGTGTATAAATTGGCGAGATCAATCACGTTGAGACCTCCATTTCTTCCTTGCTGAACCAAACTCAGCGGATCCTCTATATCACGGATAAGGATATCCATATGGGCCGGCAAATCAAAAACACCGTGTCCTTTACTATAGGCTTGTGATAGTAATTCCGTCATGCCGTATTCACTGTGAATAACCTCAGTTTTAAAACCTTCTTTGAGGATGGTATGGACTTCCTGGCGAATCATTTCTTTGCGTTTTCCTTTCATTCCACCTGTTTCCATAACGATGGTGTTGTTGAGGTTGAGCTGATTATTCTCTGCCAAATCAAGTAAAGCAAATGTGACACCGATAAGCAGGGTTTTCTGTCCTTTAGCTTCTAGTTTTTGCAATGTTTCGGTGAGTTCATTTAAGTTGTTTAAATAAAAGCCACTTTCTTCTGAAGCACTTCTATTGATGAAATCATTTGCCATGTGTACAAGTGAGGAGTTGTCGCGCTCTAAGTATGAAGGCAGCAGTGCTAAAACTGTATACTCCTCAATTGGACCGTAGAAATATTCAAAAGTGTTTAAACAGCTTTTTTCGTAAAGCGCAACATCAGCAACATGATGTACACTTCTTTGTTGTCCTGTTGTTCCGCTGCTCATGAATTCTAATTGTGAACTTTGATGCTGGTGCAAAACCTTTTCATGTTTAAAAAAATCGATGGGTAAAAAAGGAATCTCTTCAATTTGCGTGATGGCATTTGGATGGCAATTGAGTAAACGACAATATTTCTGATATACTGATGTATTGTCAAACTGATAGCGAAATACGTCTAGGCAGACTTCTGTGAAATCTGCTTTGGATTGGATGTTAAAAATTTTTTCTTCAAGTTTCATAATTCCTGCTTCAGACAAAAAAGCACCCCAATTGTTGAGATGCTTTTGCAAATATATTTATTTTAAATTGATTATCTGATGATCAACTTCTGTGTGCTGTTATTTGTATTGCTGTGATTTTTCACGAAGTAAAGATTAGGATTGATGTCAAAGAGAGACAATCTTTTGTTGTCATTTGTCTGTTGAAAGTCAATTATCCGTCCTGAACCAGACACATCTGATGTTAAGTCTTTAAGTTTCTTAAGATGAGTTGTTTGTGTCTGTATTCTAAAATTGTATTTAACAATTAGATAATCTCAGCTTTTTTGTAAAACATAGCTAGTCAGGTGATTGTATGAAAATGGACTATTTCATGCAATTTTTTCATAATACGCAACTTTTCTTTTGGTCATCTTCATTTAATATCTCTGAAAGTCTTCTTCAATAGTTTTGTGCCAAATTATTGAAACAATGAAGTTAGCATACATTTTATTTCTTTTTGCAACAATGGGTTATGCACAAAGCAATACCACATTATCGGGAAGGATTTTAGATCAGAATATGGGAAACTCTCCATTGCCTTTTGCAAATATTAGTGTTAAAGGCTCGAGTGTTGGAGCCACTTCAGATTTTGAAGGCTATTATAAAATTAAGAATTTAGAGTCTGGGGTTTATACGCTTGTGTATAGTTATGTCGGTTATGAGACGGTTGAAATTCCCGATGTTGAAATTACAAAAAATGATGTTTCACTTGATGTCTCTTTAGCGACAAATTCAGCTGAACTAGATGAAATCATTATTACTGCTGTTGCGCGGAAAAACGCTGAAGTTGCTTTGCTTTTAGATCAAAAAACTGCTGTCAACATCTCTGAAAGTATTGGGGGCGTTGAATTGTCAAAACTCGGTGTTTCAGATGTTTCGGTGGCTGCGACAAAAATTTCAGGTGTCACGGCAAGTGAGGGTTCTGGCGATCTTTATATCAGAGGACTTGGCGATCGCTATCTCACAACAACATACAATGGTTTGCCTATTCCTTCTGATAATGTAGAACGCAAGAACATTGATCTCGGATTGTTTTCGACGCGAGTTGTAGCGCGTGTTGAGATCAATAAGGCCTATACTTCAAACTTTAGTGGGGATCAGGCATCGGGTAATATTAACATAATTTCTCAAGCCTTATCAGGGACCGAGGAATTAGCGTTGGGACTTAAAACTGGTTTTAATACAAGCGCTTTAGGTGCAGATGTATTTCGTTTGGGAGCTTTTGATAAGCATATGAATTTCGGCTTTTACAACCAGAAAATGTCTAACTCAGTAGCACTGACCGAGCAGTCTTGGGATACGCAAAATAAAAGTTTACCTCTTGATTTTGCTTATAATATTTCAGCAGGAAAACGCTTTGATGATTTTAAAATCTTTGTCACTGCTTCGCAAAAAGCAGATTTCGAATACAGATCAGGTACATTTCAGGAGTTTGATAACAATAACTTTAGAGATCGTTTTACCGATGTGGATGAGTTTATTAAATCTGTAACGACATCAGCCTTGCTAGATTTACAATATGATTATGGCAATCAAAATCACATCAGATTTGCAAGTCTATTTGTCAACAAGCAAAACGGGCGTGTTTTTGAAGCCGGAAGAAACGGAGAAGGAATTGTCTTTGATGAGGTTGATCCAAATTCAGACTTAAATCAATTTGTACGCGATCAGAATATTCAAAATACACAGCTTTGGATCAATCAATTGATCGGAGAGAATCAATTTAAAGGCCATAAAATTGATTGGGCATTGGGTTTCAATACAGTCAATGCGGATGAACCAAACCGGATTAGAAACGAACTGAACTTTAATAATAGCAGAGTTGAATTAGGAAGAACTGGTGGTTTTCAGCAGCGTAAATCTAATCAAGATATCCAGGATTATGAATTTAATAGTCGCGTTAATGATTCCTTTTGTTTGAACTGTTCTTCAGAAAATAAAGATAATAAGAATCAATTGCTGGTCGATTTAGGTGCAAACTTTCGCTATAAAGACAGATCTTTTTTGTCACAATTTAATGGCTTGCAAGAAACGCGTGTTAATACCCTCAACCCAAATTCAATTGATGATTTGTCAGGTGTTTTTACACAAGGGAATATCGCGAATGGATCGCTTGTCGTCAGGCAAATTCAACCTGATATTTATGATGCTGACTTGAAGAGTCTTTCGGGATATGTCATCTTTAATTATCATATTGAAAAGTGGAATTTCAATGTTGGTGCACGCTATCAGAAGGATGATATTAATGTGGATTTTAATGTCAATAATTACCCAGGAAGAACTGGCCTATCGACTCAGAATTATGATAATTTTTTCCCGAGTTTAAATTTAAAGTATGCAATTAACGAGAAGAATAACCTCAAGCTTTCGGCGAGTAAAACAATTTCCCTACCTGAGTTTAAGGAAATATCTCCCTTTGAATATGTCTCTCAGAATGGTCAGGTGAGTAAGGGAAATCCAGAAATTCAGGCCAGTGAAAATTACAATATTGATTTGAAATGGGAAATCTTTCCGACAAGCAGTCAGCTTTTGTCTGTGGCAGGTTTTTACAAACAGATTAATGATCCTATTAACCGTGTTTTATCACGAGGCGCAGCAGGGATATTTTCATACTTCAACTCAGGAGACCAAGCTGAAGTCTACGGAGTTGAATTTGATACAAAACTCGATATCGTTTCAAGTCAAAGAGATTTAGATTATGCAGTTCAGTTCAATCTCAATGCAACGAGAATGTGGCATGAACAAGATCTGAAAGAAGTTTATGGCGAGATGAATGACGAGAATCTTCTCCTGAGAACATTTCGATACAACGGCAAAAGTAAAACAGGTTTGCAAGGAGCTTCAGATTGGGTATTTAATGCAAACACAACCTTCAAAACAACACAAGAATTTCCATTTGTGGCCAACATATCTGCAAACTATACGACCGACAAGATTTTTGCTTTAGGAAATCCTGAAAACCAAGATCTTTCACACCAATTTTTTAATGAAGAAATTATTGAAAAGGGCTTTCTTTCATTAGATGCAGTCATTCGTAAAGAAATTAATGAGAATATCTCTATTCGTTTTATCGGTAAAAATTTACTCAATCCAAAAATAGAACGCACACAACTTATACTGCCACTGAATGGTGGTATAACCTTAGAAGAAACTGTCAGATCTTATACAAAAGGAATGCAGCTCTCCATAGAATTTAAATACAAATTTTAACATCAATTATTTAACAATGAAAACAATGAAAACAACAAGAAATTTTTTAATTTTTTTAGGGCTATCCTTAGCCACATTAAGTTGCAGTGATGACGATCAAGATCTTACTGAGATCCCAACCTCTGAGTTGGAACTAGCAGGAGAAATTAAGTCCGATTTAACTTTAGATCCGTCAAAGGCTTACACATTATCATCCATCTTATCGGTTGATAATAACGCAATATTGACTATTCCAGCAGGAACAAGTATTACAACAAGTACAGGAACTGATGTATATCTTGTTGTTCAGCAAGGCGCGAAGATTCAGGTTCAAGGCACGCCAGCGGCGCCTGTAGTGATGTCTCCATCTGGGTCAGGGAGTTGGGGCGGATTAGTCATTGCAGGAAAAGGCGTTACTTCTGAAGGAGTTAATGCAATCGCGGAGGTCGGTGGTATTCTTTATGGTGGGAATGATAATCAGGATGATTCTGGATCTATTCAATACCTAGTCATGAAGCAAACAGGCGCTCAAATTAATGCAGATTCGCAATTTAATGGTCTCACTTTATATGCTGTTGGGGAAAACACACAGATCGATAATGTGGCAATCATTGAAGGGCAAGATGATGGGATTGAGTTTTTTGGAGGCCGAGCTCATGTGTCTAATTTTTACGCAGAAAATTTACAAGATGATGCTGTAGATTGGACGGAAGGCTGGAATGGTACTTTAGAAAATGTCTATATTTCGCATACAGAAGCTAATTTTTCAACAGCTTTAGAAGCGGATGGCGTTAATGGAAATCCTAGTTTAATTAATTTTACAGCTGTGTCAACTGTGGGTGGGACGGCCTTGCAGTTTAAAGCAAATTCGGGTGCAACAATTCAAGGTTTATCACTTTCTGGATATGAAACAACGATTGATATGAGAGATAATGGCCCTTTGGATAATGTGCAGATCGAAGGTGAAACAGCTAGTCCCGATTTCAACTATGATTTTTCTATGACAGTTAATAAATCTGATTTTGATTGGGCACTCAATTAATTTAAGTCTCATTTTTATTAAAAAACCATCATTATGTGATGGTTTTTTGTGTTAACAAAAGTTGACATTAAAAACCTTATTCGTAATTATTTCTTAACTTACACATCCAAAATCTTTCGCTAAATTTGTCAAAGAACTAATAAGGTTTTCATGAAAAAATCAGAGATTACAGTCTTAATTGTTGATGACGATCCAGACATTTTAGAAATTTTAAGTTACAACCTGAAACAGGAAGGCTATAAAGTTGTTCGCGCAGAAAATGGTGTAGAAGCTGTTAAAAAAGCGAAAAAGAAAAAGCCACAGCTCATCATATTAGATGTGATGATGCCAGAAATGGATGGGATAGAGGCTTGTGAGAAAATTCGCGAAATCAAAAATTTAGAAAATACAGTGATTGCCTTTCTGACGGCTCGCGGTGAGGATTATTCACATGTGGCTGGTTATGATGCCGGCGCTGATGATTATATTACAAAACCGATCAAACCAAAAGTTTTGATGAGTAAAATCAAAGCTTTACTCAGACGGTTTAAATCTGAAGAACCACAAGATAATGTTTACAGCGTTGGAGATATGGTCGTCAATCGTGATGAGTATAAAGTCGTTTGGTCAGATCAAGAATTGTCCTTGCCGCGTAAGGAGTTTGAGCTTTTGGCTTTGCTTTCTTCACAACCTGAAAAAGTGTTTAAGCGTGAAGATATCCTCAATACCGTTTGGGGTGATGAAGTCGTTGTGGGCGGCCGTACAATCGATGTCCATATTCGGAAATTGCGCGAAAAAATTGGCAATGATAGGTTTAAAACCGTGAAAGGTGTCGGTTATAAATTTGTTATCTGATGTCAGTTAATTATAAACGCTCCTACAAATTTGCTTTCCACACCGCGTCGTATATCACAGTATTTTTGAGTTTACTCATTCTTTTTTATGAGCTATTTTTTTATGAAGTCAAGTGGATCTCCATCTTGATTTTTGCTTTGCTGTGTTTTATCTTCTCTTTTTTTATCATCCAATTGCGCATTGAATATTTTATTTATAAACGGGTGAAATCTGTTTATGATAGTGTTGCTTTATTGGATGCAGAATCACTTCAAGGACAGCGTATGACTTCTGATATGAAAACGCTGACAGCTGAAGTTGAGCGTTTTGCAAAGCATAAAAAATTAGAAATTGAAACCTTAAAAGGACGAGAGAATTACAGAAAAGAATTCATGGGGAATGTCGCTCATGAACTCAAAACACCTCTTTTTACTGTTCAAGGCTATATTTTGACATTGCTTGACGGCGCTGTCAAAGATAAAAAAGTTCGTGATAAATATTTGGCAAGAGCCAGTAAAGGTGTTGACCGATTGATTTATATCGTTAATGATTTGGATATGATTACAAAATTAGAAACTGGTGATCTCAATCTTTTTCAGGAGAAATTCGATATCGTTGAACTGCTAGATGGCGTACACGATTTGTTAGAAATGAAGGCCGCCAAAAAAGAAATAAGCATCAGTATTGATCCTGTTAAAAAACCAATTTTAGTGAAAGCTGACGAAGAACGCATTCTACAAGTTCTAGCGAATTTGGTTGTCAATTCAATTAAGTATGGTAAAAAGGGGGGCACAATCGAGCTGACTGTCGAGGATTTATCTGCCCAAAAAATTCTGATCAAAGTTAGTGATAATGGGGAAGGTGTCAAATCTCAAAATATCCCGCGTTTATTTGAGCGTTTTTATCGCGTTGATAAAAGTGGCTCTCGCAAAGAAGGTGGCTCAGGTTTAGGATTATCAATTGTCAAACACATCGTTGAGGCACATCATGAAAAGGTGACTGTAGAAAGTGAATACGGCGTCGGCAGTGAGTTTTCTTTTACTTTGACAAAAGCTGAGGAAGTATAAGCGCACTTTCTTGAGCGGTGATTTTCGTAAATCCTTGATAAACTGGATCAATGTTTTCAAAATTCTGATCTGTGAGTTGATCCTGAAAGCAGAAATCAGCGATTTGTTTTTCTTTTAAATATTTTGCCAAATAGATTTGCTCAGGCTGTTGAGGTGTTGGGATTAAAAAGGCCTTCTTTTTTAAAAGTGCGACGTCCATCAAGCTGGAATAGCCTGATCTGCAAATGATATACGCTGATTCATTTAGCGTTTTTGAAAGTTCAGCAGATGTCATATAGTTGACATAGGTGAGCTTGTTCTGATGACTGATTTTTTGCTTTTCTTCTACCTTTCCGGCAATCATTATTGCAGATGTATTTTTTTTAAAAAAAATAGCTAGTAACTTTTCCTCTAGTAAGCTGCGTTGTGGTTCTGGTCCTGACAAAAGAATACAAAATTGATATTGAAGCGGTGTGTCCTTTTTTTCTAAAGCAGAACAGAGTCCGATGTATTGTGTTTTGTGATCTGTGGTTTTCCAATCAGATAGGCGCCCACTGATTTTCATTTCTCCACGCGTATCTGGAATCCAAATGTCATCAAATTTATTGAGGAAATGTCGGTAAATGCGTTGAGGTAACCAACCGAAATGATGCATCTTGAGATTCAGTTGATGTGACATCACAATGGATTTAATCGTTTTGTGTCGAATTCCTAAACGGTTGTCTGAAATGATACAATCAATCTTTTCTGCTTTACAGATTTGACGTGTTATTTTCATTTCTCGCTTTGTATTGCGTAGCATTTTAAAACTTCCTTGCAATAATCGCAGGCGCATCTCTAGATTGTGTTTTGCATAAATAACTTCTGAGGAGCAAAGTTGATAGGCTTTTAAATCTGGAAATTCTTTTTTAAGAAATTCTAAAGCTTTGCCATCACTCGCAAGAATGAGCTGATGCCCGTCTGATTTTAATTTTCTGATCACAGGAATAGATCGAGTGGCGTGGCCCAAACCCCAATTGAGTGATGCGATGAGTATGTTTAGTTTTTGCATGAATTTTTATTTAAGTTTGAGCAGAACCTTAAAATAGTTAATTTCACAAAAAATTTTAATTGTGGGGAGTAAAAATAAATTAAAACGTTTTAAAGAAAACGAAATCTTTGAAAATGTTGTGCAACCAACGCGTGAAGAAGTGGTTGAGCACAAACTTAAATACCGAGGACAATGGGCGTCAACTTTTTTTAAGAATGACAATCCAATTGTTTTGGAGCTCGGCTGTGGTAAAGGTGAATATTCTGTTGAATTAGCACGCCAAAATCCCGACAAGAATTTTATAGGTATTGATATCAAAGGAGCGCGTTTTTGGCGTGGAGCTAAGACAGCAATTGAAGATAAGCTCGATAATGTGTGCTTTATCAGAACACAAATAGAACTTGTCGCACATATCTTTGAAGAGAATGAAATTAGCGAAATCTGGATTACTTTTCCAGATCCTCAAATAAAGTGGAAAAGAAGAAAACACCGCATGACAAATCCTTCTTTTTTGAAAAAGTACAAACACATTCTAAAACCAGATGGGATTGTACATTTAAAAACTGATAGTGAGTATATGCACGGTTATACACTTGGTGTTTTGGAAGGCTTATCTTACAATATTATGTATGCACATCATGATATTTATGTCAATCACGAAGCACCTCAAGAGGTCGTTGGTATCCAAACTTTCTATGAATCACAATATTTAAAAGAACAGAAAGCAATTACTTATTTGAAATTTAATTTTGAACGATAGTTTGGTACAACTTCAAGTTTTTATCTACACTTTTCTCGCCGCAATGGCAGGTGTTATTCCGCCAGGGCTTATCAATATGTCAGTGGCCAAAACCTGTTTGAATCGCGGTAAGAAAGCTGCACTTATGATGGCTATTGGCGCGAGTATTATTGTTTTACTTCAAGCGACAGTAGCTGTTTTATTATCCTCTTATATTTTTGATCATCCTTATGTTAAAGGGATGCTACTCAGGACAGGTTTGGTTATTTTGATTTTGATGATGCTCTATTTCTTATTTACGGCGCAGCACAGTAAATCAAAAGATGATATTAACAAATCAAAATCCTCCAGGAGTTTTCTCAACGGATTGCTGATCGCTACTTTAAATGTTTTTCCAATTCCATATTTTGTTGTTCTATCAACAGTTTTTGGATCCGAATTTGACTTTAGGTTTGAGACGCTCAACATTATTCTTTTTGCGTTTAGTGCCGCCCTCGGAACCTTTGTGACGCTTTATGCTTACATTATTTTTTTTATAAAAATCGAAGACCGCACCACGCGTTTTAAAAAGTATTCGAATTATTTTATGGCTGCCTTGATGCTGATTCTGGCATGCGTTACCTTGTGGAGAATTTATTATAAAGGCGGATGAAAAAAACAGAAGATTTTTACGAAAAAGTTTACGCTGTTGTCCGTCAAATTCCAGAGGGTAAAGTGACGAGCTACGGCGCCATTGCAAAAGTGATAGGCGCACCTAAAAGCGCGAGAACAGTTGGCTATGCAATGAATAATTGTTTAAAAAACAATGCAGATCTTCCCGCACATCGCGTTGTGAATCGCAATGGTGTTTTAACGGGAAAACATCACTTTGGCCATGTTGATCAGATGCAGAAGCTTTTGGAGGCTGAAGGTCACCTTGTTAAAGATGATGAGATACAAGGTTTTAAAAAGGTTTTTTGGGACCCTTATGCGCTTTATTAAAGGGTTTATTAAAATCGCTTTAAAAGCGTCATTTTTAAGAGCTTAAACTGTATATTTGCATTTAGATTCAATCTTAATAAACATCATATAAATTTATGAAACTCAATAAAGAAGACATCCAAAAAGCATTGTCAACAATTAGTGTCGCTGGCGAAGGTCAGAACATGGTTGAAAGTGGTGCCGTCCAAAATATAGTCACTTTTGGTGATGAAGTTATCGTTGATTTAAAACTAACAACACCTGCCTTAAATATTCGTAAACGCGCCGAGGTTGATGTGATGAAAGTCATCCATGATAAGGTTTATGAAAAAGCGAAAGTTGAGGTTAAGGTTTCTGTTGAAGCTGCTGCTGAAAAGAAAGAGACAAATGAGATCAAAGGAAAACCTATTCCTGGGATTAAAAATATCGTTGCCGTTGCTTCTGGTAAAGGTGGTGTCGGGAAATCGACAATCACAGCAAATTTGGCAGTGAGTCTGTCAAAGTTAGGTTTTAAAGTTGGATTGTTGGATGCAGATATATACGGACCTTCAGGGCCAATTATGTTTAATGTAGCTAATGAAAAACCGATGTCGGTCAATGTTGATGGGAAATCAAAAATGAAACCTATTGAAAGCTATGGCGTTAAAATACTTTCAATCGGGTTTTTCACAAAACCTGATCAGGCCGTGATTTGGAGAGGACCAATGGCTTCAAAAGCCTTGAATCAAATGATTTTTGATGCTGACTGGGGAGAGTTAGACTTTTTATTAGTCGATTTACCTCCAGGAACAGGTGATATTCATTTATCAATTATGCAGTCTATGCCAATCACTGGTGCCGTTGTTGTGAGTACACCTCAGAATGTGGCTTTAGCCGATGCTAAAAAAGGAGTCGCTATGTTCAATCAAGAAAGTATCAATGTTCCAGTTTTGGGTATTGTTGAGAATATGGCATACTTTACACCAGCAGAATTGCCAGGTCATAAGTATTATATTTTCGGAGAGAAAGGCGCTAGCTATCTTGCAAAAGATTTGAAAGTTCCGTTTTTAGGCGAAATACCACTTGTGCAAAGTTTGCGTGAATCTGGTGATATTGGTAGACCAGCAGCATTGCAAGAAGATACGCCTTTGAGTAATGCTTTTACAGAATTGACAAGAAATGTAGTGCAACAAGTTGTTGACCGTAATGAAAGTTTGCCAAAAACAGAAGCAATCAAGATTACGACAATGGCAGGTTGTAGCGAAGTAAATAAATAGAATGATGACAGGAAAGGAATTAAATGATAAAGTGGAGGTTGCTCTTGAGGAAATAAGACCATTTCTAAAGAATGATGGAGGAAATATTGAGTTGCTCAGTATTGATGATGACAAACATGTGCGCGTCAAATTATTGGGGGCATGTATTGATTGTACGGTCAATCAAATGACCTTAAAGTCAGGTGTCGAAATGACGATTAAGAAACACGTGCCACAGATTGAGTCTGTCACAAATGTAAAGGCTTAAAAGCCAAGAGTAAATTTGACAAAAGTCATTTTAATACCTTGAGAAATTGATGACCTTTGTATTTTCAAAGTAAAAAATATGATTGAAACAGATATTCTTATTATAGGTGCTGGACCAACAGGACTTTTTACAGTTTTTGAAGCAGGATTATTAAAGCTTAAATGTCATTTAATTGACGGGCTGCCACAACCAGGAGGTCAGCTTGCTGAGTTGTATCCAAAGAAACCAATTTACGATATTCCTGGTTATCCAGAGGTTTTAGCTGGTGATCTGGTCGATAATCTCATGGAGCAAATCAAGCCATTTGAGCCAGGTTTTACACTGGGAGAAAGAGCTCAGGATTTTGAGGAATTAGACGATGGAACTTTTATCGTCACCACTGATGAAGGTACAAAACATCATGCTAAAATTGTTGCAATTGCTGGTGGTTTAGGAAGTTTTGAACCGCGTAAGCCACCAATTTCTAATCTTGAGTTTTACGAGAAGAAAGGTGTTTCTTATATGGTGAAAAATCCAGAAGATTACCGCGATAAGTCAGTTGTTATAGCTGGAGGTGGCGATTCGGCTTTGGATTGGTCAATCTACCTTGCTGATATTGCTTCTGAGGTAACTTTGATCCATAGACGTAATGAGTTTAGAGGCGCTTTAGAATCTGTCGACCGCGTTAAGGAATTAAAAGATCTCGGTAAAATAAAATTGGTCACACCCGCTGAAATTGTGGATTTAGAAGGTGGTGATCAACTTGAATCTGTCGTTGTTCATAAAAAAAATAACCCTGAAGAAGATTTTAGAATCGAAGCGGATCACTTTATCCCACTTTTTGGATTATCACCGAAACTCGGTCCGATTGGAGATTGGGGTCTAGACATTGAAAAGAATGCCATTAAAGTAGATAATTCACTTGATTACCAAACAAACATTCCTGGCGTTTATGCCATTGGTGACGTCAATACATATCCGGGCAAATTGAAGTTGATTTTATGTGGTTTTCACGAAGCAACAATGATGTGTCAAAGTGCTTTTCAGCGTATTTTTCCTGACAAACGCTATGTCATGAAATACACAACTGTCGGTGGAGTTACAGGTTTTGATGGTTCTAAAAAAGAAGCCCCTAAAGCTGTCGTTAAAGCAATCGATTAACTTATGGACGTCAAAATTACAATCATTGATCGTGAAGGCGATTCTCATATTGTTGATGCGCCGACGGATATGGCGATGAACTTAATGGAAATCGTTCGTTCTTATGAATTGGCCCCTGAAGGAACAATTGGTATCTGTGGCGGAATGGCCATGTGTGCTTCTTGTCAATGTTATGTCAAATCTGAAACAGAATTGCCTGACATGGAAGATGACGAAGAGGCGATGCTCGCCGAAGCTTTTCATGTGAAGGATAACAGTCGATTGGGATGTCAAATTCCCATCTTAGAAGAATTAGAAGGACTCATAGTAGAACTGGCTCCCGAAGAATAAAACCATTCTTAAAATATAGAGAAGCTGTCCTTGATTTGTGAAAATCTTGTGACAGCTTTTTTTATGTAATTCCTTTTTGCATGAGGATCTTTTTTTGGATCGTATCCCACAGTTCTTCTCTTAGAGAATTCAGCTTTTCAATAGCTATTTGCGCTTCCTTCCATTTTGCTTTATCCTGCCCACAAATTTCTTTTAAATGCTTCTTTTCTTGTTGGAGCTGCCGTGAATCAAAACGTCGCTGCTCAAAAAAAACTTTCAAATGATCTAACTTTTGATGATGAGGTTTCAATTGAACTTCTTCGATCAATGAATCAACCAAGTCAGCAATGAAATCTGTTTGTCCGAAAATTAAAAGTGCCAACTGTTGATGTGCTTGTTCTTTTGTTGCAATTTGCTGATGGAAATTGACAAATGCAATGACTGCAGCTGGCAAGTCTAAATTTTCAAATTGATCTTTTGCTGATGCGTTTTGTTTTTCGGTTTCAAGAAAATCAGAAAATATTTCTGTCTGAATAGTTGAAGAGGTCAATAAGTTGATAAAGTCGTCAAAATGAGCATTTGTATTTCCTGATTGAAATTCTTGTGTTTGCTTAAGTTGCTCATGGCACCAGACTTCAAAGCTGAAATATTGCAGGAAGTGTTGCAAATCTTGAGGCGTCTCAATAAAGTTAAACAAACTGTGATTGCTGATTAATTTTTTACCGTTTTGAGAGCTTTCTTCTAGTTTTGAGAAGCACATGGTATGATGGTTTTTAATTGAAGTTCTGGGAATTAAAAAAGCGGCTTTTTGTAAGAAAAAGCCGCTTTTAAAGTTTTATAAAATGTGTTTTATTTAAAAGCAGGAATTCCTGTGACGTCAGCTCCTGTGATCAATAAATGAATGTCATGTGTGCCTTCATAAGTGATCACACTTTCTAAGTTCATCATGTGGCGCATGATGCTGTATTCACCAGTGATTCCCATTCCGCCAAGCATTTGTCTGGCTTCACGCGCAATATTGATAGCCATATCAACATTATTACGTTTTGCCATTGATATTTGTGCTGTGCTTGCCTTTCCTTCGTTTTTGAGTTGCCCTAAGCGCAAAGCAAGTAGTTGTGCCTTTGTGATTTCGGTAATCATTTCAGCCAATTTCTTTTGCTGAAGCTGGAAGCCTCCAATAGGTTTGCCAAATTGCAGACGTTCTTTAGAATACCGCAAAGCAGTGTCATAACAGTCCATGGCTGCGCCAATTGCACCCCAAGCGATTCCGAAACGCGCTGAGTCTAAACAGGATAAAGGAGCGCCCAATCCGCTTTTACCAGTTAATAGGTTTTCTTTTGGAACCTTGACATCATCAAAAATAAGTTCTCCTGTCGCTGAGGCTCTCAAAGACCATTTGTTGTGCGTTTCTGGAGTTGAAAAGCCCTCCATGCCACGTTCAACAATTAAACCGTGGATGCGGCCTTCTTCATTTTTAGCCCACACCACAGCAATATCGCAAAAAGGAGCATTTGAGATCCACATCTTTGCACCATTGAGTAAATAATGATCGCCTTTGTCTTTAAAGTTTGAAGTCATACCACTCGGATTTGAACCGTGATCTGGTTCTGTCAATCCGAAAGCTCCCATATACTCGCCAGAGGCTAGTTTTGGAAGGTATTTTTTTCTTTGTTCTTCAGTTCCATGTGCATAGATAGGAAACATCACTAATGAAGATTGTACAGAAGCTGTTGATCTTACACCGCTATCACCGCGCTCGATTTCTTGCATAATTAAACCGTAAGAAATCTGATCTAAACCAGCACCGCCATATTCTTCAGGAATATAAGGTCCGAATGCACCAATCTCTGAAAGCCCTTTGATAATTGATTTTGGGAATTCTGCTTTTTGAGCAGCTTCTTCAATAATCGGACTCACATCTCTTTTTACCCAATCACGGGCAGCCTGTCTGACAAGTCTGTGTTCTTCGGTTAATAGATCGTCAATATTGTAATAATCTGGAGCTTGAAAAGTATCTTGTTTCATAATTTCTAATAAATTGACTCAAATTTAAGGAATCTTCAGATGATCTTGACTTGACTTTTGTTATTATTTTACAAATCCTTAGCCAAAAGTACTTTTTGCTCCTCGTGATTGTCAATTTACATTTTTAGATAGAAATCTTTTACAAGATTGATGTAGTCTTCTGTGTAGTGATGTCTCGATTTCTCAATCACAAGTTCCTTCACTTGTGTCTGTGTTTTTGTGAAGTGCAAGTTGATTAAGCTTCTTTTAATTTCTGTTTCTTCTCGGCCTTTAACGTGTACTATTTCAGAAGGAAAAAGACGATAAGTTTCAGCCAATGTTAGAAATTCACTTTCTGCTTGCGCAGGAAGGATAATCGCAAAGTTACCATCATTTGTCAGAAATTTTTCAACGCCTTTGAGGAGGTCGTCAAAGTTTAATTGATTTTGAAAACGCGCCTTTTCACGGGGTTCACTTAAATCTAATTTCTCTTGCGTTGCAAAATAGGGAGGATTAGAAACGATGAGATCGTAAGTGTCATCGATTGCGTCTGTGAATTCTTGAAAGCTGGCGTGGTAACAAAACAAGCGATCGCTCCACGGGCTTTCTTCAAAGTTGTGGACGCACTCTTCAAAAGCAGCAGCGTCTAATTCAATGCCATCAATTTGCTCAGCTATGCAGCGTTGAGCAAGCTGGAGTGCAATCACGCCTGTGCCACTTCCAATATCGAGAATACGATAAGTTTCAGATGAGACTTTTGCC
The DNA here is from genome assembly GCA_030457805.1 of Psychroflexus sp. GTDB lineage: Bacteria > Bacteroidota > Bacteroidia > Flavobacteriales > Flavobacteriaceae > Psychroflexus. Next base: position 30,940 of record JAKDUG010000001.1, on the reverse strand, counting down.
CAAGCGCCGAGCAAAACAGCATCCGTACCAACCTTCATCGCAGCGTGATTTTGCTGAACGGTGAATTCTTTAAAATGAAAGGGTTTGTCAGACAAAGCGCAGGAAGAAATTAAAGGTATAAATCAAGTAAACCTTCGGGTAAGTCAAAATCGATTCGCTTGTTGTCTTTATCGATTTTTTTGATAAAAACATCATTGACTGGTACCAATACATCTTTCCCATCTTTGTCAATCAAAAATAAAGGCTGAGGTGAGTTGCTGTCAATTCCTTTGATAATGCCAAAAAAGCCTTGATGTGCATCGTGGGCTTCAAAGCCGACAACTTCATGAAAGTAAAATTGAGAATCATCGAGATCAGGTAAATCTGATAGCGGTAAGTACACAGCTTTTTTTATCAAGTCAATCGCTTCTGCTTCATCATCGACATCTTCGAGCTTAACGCGAAGAAGATTAGATTTTTGCAAATTAGATTTTACAATAAAAAAAGGAATCAGTTTGTCGTTAAAATCGACAAGAACTGATTCCAAATTTGTGTAAGCTCCAGGCTCATCCGTATCAAGTTTGATTTGAACTTCGCCTTTGAAACTAAATTTACTGACGATTTCTCCAAGATAAAAACATTCATCTTTTGTCATCGTAAATGTAGATTAAGCTTTTTCTTCTTCGTTAGACTCTTCAGCTGATGTTTCTTCAGACCCCTCACTTTCAGCAGCCTCAGCAGCTTCTGCAGCGGCTTTCGCCTCATCTTCAACAGCTTTTGCTTCAGCTTCACGCTTAGCGTTTGCTTCTTTCTCGCCAGCTAATGCTTTTTCTTTAGCATCTTGCTCTTTCTGACGTGCATCTGAATTTGCATTGTCTACTTTTGAATTTTTATCTTCCAACCAAGCCTCAAACTTTTTGTTTGCGTCTTCTTCAGTTAGTGCGCCTTTGTCAACGCCTGCAAGCAAGTGTTTCTTAAGCATAGCACCTTTGTAAGATAGAATTCTTTTTGCTGTATCAGTTGGCTGAGCACCTTTGCGCAACCACTTTACAGAAGCATCGACATCTAATTCTATCGTTGCTGGAATTGTTGTTGGATTGTAAATTCCTAATTTCTCAATGAATTTACCATCTCTTTTTTCACGACTGTCTGTCGCAACTACCCAAAAAAACGGTTTTCCTTTTCTACCGTGTCTTTGTAATCTGATTTTTGTAGACATATGAAATTAAATTTTGAGGTTCTCGACCTCTGTTATTAATAATCTGCAAATGTAAGTTTTATTTTTGTAAAATATTCAATTATGTTTTTACAATTTTTATCTTACATTTGTTAGCAAAATTTTAAGAATGAAGAGATTTATCCTACTTATCGTTATAGCGACACTTACTTTGAGTTGTTCTGATACAATCACAAGAGATGAGCCAATCTTTCAAACAATGATTGATAATGATGTCTATAGGTCACAAGACGCTTTTGCTGCTTTTGATGATGAAGAACATCTGATCATTCAAAGTGGAGGCATTATGTTTAAAACCGAATCTGATCAACCAGGAGTCTATACACTCTCAGAAACGGGTGTCAATTCAGCGCAATACGAAACGCTTAATGATTCCGTCTATACCAGTCAGCATTCTAAAATTGATGGGGCTGTTGAGATTCTAGAAGTTCATGAAAGAGGTTATGATGGTAAGTTTAATTTTAACTTAGTCAATCCAGCTGGAGATACTGTTGTGATGCATAAAGGTGCTTTTTTTGATGTCCCATTGACTAATCAAGAGGTTGAAGAACCAGGCGAATTACCAACAGAATACCTGATTGCCTCTATTGAAGGAATGAATTTTGAATCTCATGACGTGATGAGAACTGAAACCGATGATGACAAGATCTTAATTGTCGGCAGTTTTGATGGCGCTGAAATTAGTATTTCATATGCGCAAAACCTAGAAGCTGGCACATACACAATTGCTGATGAGCCAAGCTTGATGATGGCGTATTTTGAAGGTGAGAATAGCAATGAAGCTGTTACTGGCGAGTTGACCATCAATCCAATTGCGGATGATCTTTATACAGGTGAATTCACTTTCGAAACTGAATTTGGTCTTGAGATCACTTCAGGTCAGTTTTCAGTTTATTAAACTTATAAATATTTGGGCGTTTCCTTGCTTTTGAAACAAAAAGCAAGGTCAGGCTTTCCGCTATATCTCTGCCTTCATCAGGCAGAGGATGCCGCATCAATTCTTAACGCAAGTTGAGGATTTTTTAGTTTAACATCACACCTATACTGTCGGTGTGCGTTTACCTATTTATGGTAAATCTTTATCTCTTACTTTTTTCTTTGAATCCCTTCTCAATTTAAAGGCATAGAAAGATGATATCATTCACAAAATATGTTTGATTTTTCTTAAAATCGTATTCAGATCACAGCGGTTTTAATCTATTCCAGCCAGGCTTCTTTTCTCTAAATCTTGAGGAAATCTGTATTGTGAATAACTTCTTCTCAGAAGCGTTTAACTCACATCTTTTTTTGTGTAATTTTACGCAAAATCTTGCTCTATGTATATCATATTCGACACCGAAACAACTGGTTTGCCAAAGCGATGGAACGCACCAATCTCCGATGTTGATAATTGGCCAAGAGCTATACAGATTGCCTGGCAAGTGCATGATGAATGGGGTGAACTTGTTGAACATCAAGATTTTTTAATCAAACCAGAAGGTTTTGATATTCCTTATGACTCTGAACGAATTCACGGTATTTCTACCGCTTTGGCAGAAAAAGAAGGCGTTCCAATTCTGGAAGTTTTAGAACAATTTAATGCAGCGCTGAGTCGAGCCAAGTTTGTGGTGGGACAGAATGTTGGTTTTGACACCAATATTATGGGAGCCGAGTATTATCGTGCACAGATCGACACACCGATGACAGAAATGCCGGTGCTCGATACATGTACAGAAACAACGGCTAGCCTGTGTCAGATTCCTGGCGGTCGTGGAGGGAAGTTTAAACTACCAACACTCACCGAATTACACGAAAAACTATTCGGTGTTCCTTTTAGTGAAGCCCACAACGCAACAGCCGATGTTGAGGCAACATCACGTTGTTTCTTAGAGCTGATCAGAACACATATTTATTCTGAATCACAACTTCAAGCTGAGAATGGCTATTTACAGGAGTTTCAATCTAAGAATCCGCAAGTTTTCAAAGGCGTTGGCTTAAAACACGTCAACCTAAAGAAAGCATCTGATAAGATTAAAAAGGCGCAGAGCGCTTCTTTAAGCCAGCCGACAAAAGCTGAAATGAATCAAAATCTTGAGAAAATTCAAGATGCGCATTTTGTTCATTTACACAACCATAGTCAGTTTTCCGTTTTGCAATCAACCACGTCTATTCCTGATTTAGTACAAGCAGCAGCTCAGCACCACATGCCAGCAGTTGCCTTAACTGATCATGCGAATATGATGGGCGCTTTTCATTTTGTCAATGCAGTGAAGAAGCACAACTCTTCTCTCCAAGAAGGTGAAGGCATCAAAATTAAACCCATTATCGGTTGTGAGTTTTTTGTTTGTGAAGATCATTTGGACAAAACGCATAAAGATAATGGTTATCAAGTTGTTCTGCTTGCTAAAAATAAAAGAGGCTACCACAATTTGGCCAAAATGTCATCCATCGGTTTTACAAAAGGCTTTTATTACGTCCCGCGAATTGATAAGGATATTATTGCTGAATACAAGGATGATATCATTGTTTTGTCAGGTAATATGTATGGCGAAGTGCCAAGCAAGATCCTGAACAGTGGCGAGAAGCAAGCCGAAGAAGCTTTGCTGTGGTGGAAAGAAACTTTTCAAGAGGATTTCTATATCGAATTGATGCGCCATGGACAAGAAGATGAAGACAGGGCTAATGAAGTATTGATTAGATTTGCGCGAAAGCATCAGGTCAAACTTGTCGCTTCTAACAATACGTATTACGCCGACCAAAAAGACGCCAATGCCCACGATATTTTACTGTGTGTCAAGGATGGTGAAAAGCAATCAACGCCAATTGGGCGCGGACGTGGGTATCGTTATGGTTTGCCTAATGATAAGTATTATTTCAAGTCTGCAGATGAGATGAAACTGCTCTTTAAAGATGTACCAGAAGCCATCACAGCAACGGAGGAAATAGCAAATAAAGTTGAAGCTTTCGAACTTGCACGTGATGTATTGCTGCCAGCTTTTGGTATTCCTGAGCGTTTTATTGATGAAGCAGATGAAAAGGATAACGGGAAACGCGGAGAAAATGCATATCTCAAATATTTGACTTTTGAAGGTGCAAAAGAACGCTATGCCGAAATTACACCTGATATTGAAGAGCGTCTTAATTTTGAACTGTCGGTTATTGCCAATACAGGTTACCCAGGTTATTTTTTAATTGTTGAAGACTTTATTCGTGAGGCCCGTAAAATGGGTGTTTCTGTTGGGCCAGGTCGAGGTTCGGCAGCCGGAAGTGCAGTGGCCTACTCCTTAAAGATTACCAATATAGATCCGATTAAGTACGATTTGCTTTTTGAACGTTTTCTGAATCCAGAACGTGTGAGCATGCCGGATATTGATATTGACTTTGATGATGAAGGCAGAAGTAAAGTGATGGATTATGTCATTGACAAATACGGGGAAAACCAGGTGGCTCAAATTATCACTTATGGAACCATGGCTGCTAAATCGGCTATTCGAGATACAGCGCGTGCACTGGATCTGCCTTTGTATGAAGCTGACCGCATTGCTAAGCTCGTTCCTGACATGTCAAAACTCCACAAGATTTTTGGGAAAGATGAAAAAGAGCTCAAAGCTAAATTCCGCTCTGAAGACCTTGAGAAGGTTTTAGAATTAATCTCAATTTCTGAGCAAAATTCCCCGGAAGCCGAAACAGTTAATCAGGCCAGAATTTTAGAAGGTTCTGTTCGAAATACAGGAATTCACGCTTGTGGTGTGATTATCACACCTGATGATATTACCAAATTTGTTCCTGTTTCTGTTGCAAAAGATTCAGATTTATATGTCACGCAGTTTGATAACTCTGTCGTTGAGGATGCTGGGCTGTTGAAAATGGACTTCTTGGGTTTGAAAACTTTAACCCTTATTAAAGACACTGTTTCTATTGTAAAAGCACGTCATGGCTTAGATCTCGACCCGGAGGCTTTCCCGCTAGATGACAAAAAAACATACGAGCTTTTCCAGCGTGGAGAAACGGTTGGTATTTTCCAATACGAGTCACCCGGGATGCAGAAACACATGAAGGATTTAAAGCCGACTGTTTTTGAGGACCTCATTGCGATGAACGCACTCTACCGTCCAGGGCCGATGGAGTATATTCCGAGTTTTATTAAGCGTAAACACGGAGAAGAAGATATCAGTTATGACTTGCCTGTGATGCAAGAATACCTGGAGGAGACATACGGAATTACAGTTTACCAAGAGCAGGTGATGCTACTGTCGCAAAAACTGGCGAGTTTTACAAAGGGTGAAGCCGATGTTTTGCGTAAAGCAATGGGTAAAAAGTTGCAAGATGTCTTGGCCGAGCTCAAGCCGAAATTTATTAATCAGGCAAAAGCAAATGGCCATCCAGAAGACAAATTAGAGAAAATTTGGAAAGACTGGGAAGCCTTTGCGAGTTATGCATTTAATAAATCGCATTCAACTTGTTATGCTTTTATCGCTTACCAAACAGCCTATTTAAAAGCGCATTACCCAGCAGAATATATGGCTGCAGTGCTTTCCAATAACATGAATGATATCAAGAAAGTGACTTTCTTTATGGAGGAATGTCGCCGAATGGGCTTGGCGGTTTTAGGACCTGATGTCAATGAATCTTATCATAAATTTTCTGTCAACAAGGAAAATGCCATTCGTTTTGGAATGGGCGCTGTCAAGGGTGTTGGAGGTGGAGCTGTTCGAACAATTGTGGAGCATCGTAAAGATGAAGGACATTTTAAATCTATCTTTGATTTAGCCAAACGCATCGATTTGCGAGCTGCCAACAAGAAAGCTTTTGAGAGTTTAGCGCTAGCAGGTGCTTTTGATAGTTTAGGAAGTGTACATCGCGCCCAGTACTTTCATCAAACGGATGGCGATCTGACTTTTATCGAGAAGGTCTTAAAGTTTGCATCTAAATATCAAGAGAATAAAAACTCTGCACAAGTCAGCCTTTTTGGAGAAGCCAGTGATGTGCAAATTCCAGAACCCGAAGTACCACCTTGTGATGAATGGCATACCATGCAAACACTTAAAGCTGAAAAAGAAGTGATTGGCTTGTTTCTCTCAGGTCATCCTTTGGATGACTTTAAACTTGAGATTGATAATTTTTGTAGTCATGATTTACGTGTTTTAGATTCTATTGAAGAGCATCTGAATAAAGAAATTAGTATTGCTGGTGTGATCACAGATTTTGTTCATAAAACAAGTAAGATGGGGAAAGGCTTTGCTGTTTTTACAATAGAGGATTATTACGACAGTCATGAGTTTTGGATTTTCGGAGAGGAGTACCTTAAGTTTAGACATTTCCTGACTGTTGATAGTTTTGTGCATATCCGTATTGTCGGGACGCAGTTTATCGACCGTAAAACGGGTGAGCCTGGTCGCGTGCGTATCAAGTTTAAAAACTTCAAGCAATTGCAAGAAGTTTTAGGTGAGTTCTCAAAACGCATTAAGTTGCAGCTTGATATTCATCAATTGACCGATGAAAATATCAATAAATTAGAAGAGCTTATTATGCTAAACCAGGGCGAGAAGCAATTGAATCTTTTGCTTTTTGAGCGACAAAATAAAATCAAACTCGATATGTCAAGCCGTTCAAAAATGGTAGATATCAATAAGGAGTTTTTGACGGAATTAAAAGAAATGAACTTCCATTACAAAATAATAAGGTAATCTTTTAAGGTAGGAGAAGCTAGGTTTAAGCTTAGTCTAAAGCATTTTATTTGTGTTAAGTGGTTTATATATTCTTTGTGAATATTGTATTTTTGATAAAAATTCTAAATTATGAGAGTCTTGTTGCGATTGATTATTTCCGCGATTATTGTTGTGGTTTTGTCTAATATTTTGCCTGGTGTTGATGTCGATAGTTTTTTAATTGCAGTCATTGCGGCAGCGGTTATTTCTATGCTCAATCTTTTTGTTAAACCGATTTTAGTTATCTTGACTTTACCGGTTACAATTGTCACTTTTGGATTATTTGTCCTGGTGATCAATGCAATCATTATATTATTAGGCGATTGGCTTATTGCCGGCTTTCAGGTCGATGGCTTTTGGTGGGCAATGCTCTTTAGTGTGTTATTGTCACTCTTTCAATCTATCGTTTTTCAACTTGGAGAAAAGTCATAAGTTTTTATGAAAAAAATCAATCTTTTTGCAGCATCGGTAGTCACGCTTTTTGTATTTCCAGCGGTCGCCTTTGTCGTTGGACATTTTAGTGATTCGTTTGATTATTTTTCGATCTTCCCAGACACTTTTGATTGGAGTTCTATCGCTGCTGGGCTTGGGTTTGGGCTTTTAGCTTCAGGCATAGGCGTTTTGCTTTTAAAGGCTAAAATATTTAAAAATGTCAAAAGTTTTTACGCTCAGATTTTTAATGATATTGAGATCTCATTGCCAGATATTATTTTCTACTCCTTGTGCGCTGGGATCGGTGAAGAGATTTTTTTCAGGGGTATGCTGCAAGAGTTTTTTGGCATTTGGCCCATCGCAATTTTCTTTGTTCTCATCCACGGTTACTTGAGTTTTAAAGATTGGAAAAAGAGCATTTACGGTGTGTTTTTGATTTTAATATCGGCTGGATTTGGATATTTATATGTCTATTTTGATATTTATGCAGCCATTTTAGCACATGCGATTTACGATGTTTTCATGTTTAAATTACTACTCAATTCCCAATCAAAAGATAGCTAACACAACTTGATTATCAGATCAGTACTTGTCTATAAACTTGATTTAAGCTTTTGATGAACTGACTCTCAAAAACTTGTCAAGACATTAAAAAAATTGTAGTTTTGCAAACTCAAAAAACTATTGGATAGAAATGGATATAAGTTTAGAAAATAAGGATGCATTAAATGCAGTTGTAAAAGTTGATATCGCTAAAGAAGATTATAGCGAGAAAGTAGATAGTGTTTTAAATAACTACAGAAAAACCGCTGATATTCCAGGTTTTCGTAAAGGGATGGTTCCAAAAGGAATGGTCAAAAAACAATATGGCCAGGCTGTTTTGGTTGATGAAGTCAACAGGCTTTTACAAGATTCATTGAACAACTATATTACTGAACAAAAATTAGATATTCTCGGAAATCCGCTTCCTGTACAGCAGGATGATTTTGACTGGAATACTGAAAACTATAGTTTTGAATTTGAATTAGGACTTGCACCTGAGTTCGAATTAAGTCTTGATAATAAAGAACCACTCACACATTATGTAGTGACTGCTGATGAAGAAATGATTGATAATCAAATCGAAATGATTCAGAAGCAATACGGTAAAATCGTGTCACAACAGGAAGTGAAAGAAGGCTTTACCATTGAAGGTGTTTTCCATAATGAAGAAGAAGGTATAGAGCACAATACAAGTTTTAATATCGATGAGGTTGATGGGAAAACAAATGAAAAGGAGATTTTAGGCGCAAAAACTGGTGACCAAGTCACAGTTAAAACGAATAAGTTGTTTAAAGACGCTGAAACTTTAGCGAGCAAATTAGGCATAGATGCTGAAAAAGCAGAAGATCTTAAAGTTGAATTGACATTGACAATCAATGAAATCAATGAAAATATTCCAGCAGAATTAAATCAAGAGCTTTTTGATAAATATTTTGGAGAAGGTGAAGTTTCTTCTGAAAAAGAATTGAGAGAAAGAATTGCTAAAGACTCAGAGAAAACATTTGCACAGCAAGGTGATCAACAATTATTAAATGACATTACTGAGCATTTAATTGATTCTGTTGACTTTGATTTGCCATCAGAATTTTTAATCAAATGGTTGCAAACACAAGGTGAGGAAAAAATGACTGAAGAAGAAGCAAAAGAAGAGTTTGAGAACTCTATCAAAGGCTTGAAATATCAGTTGATTGAAGGCAAAATCATGAAAGATCACGACTTGCAGGTGACGCAAGAGGACTTGAAAACAATGGCAGTTGACAGAATAAAAGCGCAAATGGCACAATTCGGTCAAGCGAACTTGCCTGATGAACAGCTTGAAGATATTGCAAAACGTGTTTTATCAAATGAAGATGAAGCAAAAAAAATGGCAGAGCAAGCAATGAGCCAAAAACTTCTTGATTTTTATAAAGAAAAGATGAACCTTAAAGAAGAGAAAGTGACTTACAAAGAGTTTGTCGATAAGGCTTACAATTAATATAACGTCTATTTTTAGATGAAGATTCAAAATATGCTAAAAGACAACTTTTAGCATATTTTTTTCATAAACTAACGAAGTTCAGTTTATCTTCGTATCACATAATTTGAAACCAATGGATTTAAATAAAGAATTTCAAAAATTCGCAACTCAAGATCAAGGAATCAACAGTAATTATTACGATAAGATCATCACAAGTATGTATCCTGTCGGCATGACGCCAAACATTATTGAAGAGCGCCAAATGAATGCTGTTGCTATGGATGTTTTCTCACGATTGATGATGGATAGAATCATTTTCTTGGGAACGCCAATCAATGATCAAGTGGCTAATATTATACAAGCACAGCTTCTGTTTTTAGAAAGCACGGATGCCTCAAAAGATATCCAAATTTATATCAATTCTCCAGGAGGAAGCGTTTATGCTGGTTTGGGAATTTATGATACCATGCAGTTTATCAAACCTGATGTGGCAACGATTAATACAGGAATTGCAGCATCGATGGGCGCGATATTATTATGTGCTGGTCAAGAAGGAAAACGCAGTGGATTACCACATTCACGCGTGATGATACATCAGCCAATGGGTGGTGCGCAAGGACAAGCCGACGATATTGAGATTACAGCTAATCAGATTATTACACTGAAAGAGGAATTATACCAAATTCTTTCGAAGCATTCAGGCAAAACTTATGATGAAGTTTATAAGGATGGTGATCGTGATTTCTGGATGAATTCAGGTGAAGCGAAAGATTACGGAATGATAGATGAAATCTTGAAGAGAGATTAAAACAAAATTATGGCGAAAGAAGTATTAGAATGTTCATTTTGTGGACGCAAAAAAGCGGAAACCAGTCTACTGATTGCAGGTCTTGATGCACATATTTGTGATCGATGCATCGAGCAAGCTCACGGTATTGTACTGGAAGAGGCAAAACAAGATTCTAATTCTGAATTGTCTTCAGAATTAAAATTAAGAAAACCAAAAGCAATCAAATCCTTTTTGGATCAATACGTGATTGGTCAAGATCAAACAAAAAAGGTGATGTCGGTTGCAGTTTACAACCACTATAAACGAATTTTACAGCCACAATCAGATGATGATATTGAGATTCAAAAGTCAAATATCGTTGTTGTTGGTCAAACCGGAACGGGGAAAACTTTAGTGGCCAAAACGATAGCTAAAATGCTAAATGTTCCTTTGGCAATTGTCGATGCGACGATTTTAACTGAGGCTGGCTATGTAGGGGAAGATGTTGAAACGATCTTGACAAAACTTTTGGCAGCTGCTGATTACAATCTTGAAAAAGCACAAAAAGGTATTGTTTTCATTGATGAAATTGACAAGATTGCACGCAAAAGTGACAACCCATCCATTACACGTGATGTGAGTGGTGAAGGTGTTCAGCAGGCTTTATTAAAACTCTTGGAAGGAACAACAGTCAACGTTCCGCCAAAAGGAGGGCGTAAACATCCTGATCAGAAATTTATAGAGGTTGATACTGAAAATATTCTGTTTATTGCAGGAGGTGCATTTGATGGCATCGAGCGCGAAATCTCAAAACGTCTGAATATGCAGGCTGTTGGTTATGGCGCTTCAAAACAAGGTGAAGATATAGACAAGGAAAACTACCTGAAATATATCACACCAAGAGATTTAAAAGAATATGGTTTAATTCCTGAGATTATCGGGCGTTTGCCAGTTTTGACACATATGGACCCATTGGATAAAGCAACATTGAAACTTATCCTGACAGAGCCTAAAAATGCCATCATCAAACAATACGAGAAATTGTTTGAAATGGATAATGTCGACTTCAGTATTACTGACGGTGCTTTAGATTTTATTGTCGAAAAAGCATTGGAGTATAAGCTGGGTGCAAGGGGGCTGCGAGCACTGTGTGAAACTATTTTCACCGATGCAATGTTTGATTTGCCAGAAAGTGATGTGAGAGAATTTAAAGTGACAAAAACATATGCTGAAAAAGCGCTGAGTAAATCTAGTTTAAAACAACTCAAACAAGCAAGCTAAACTTAGAGCTAAATACAATCTTGTTATATTTATATTTGATAAAAGCTGTCTCATTTTGAGACAGCTTTATTTTTTAACACGCTTTTCGTTCTGCTTGATAAAAGCATCCCAACCTGTATATGATTTTGAATTTATTGGATTTGAACTGTTGTAGAAATGGCAAACCGCAGCAGCAAGGCCATCAGTCGCATCTAGATTCTTTGGCAGTTCTTTGAGCTTGAGTGTACTTTGGAGCATCTTAGCCACTTGTTCTTTACTGGCGTTTCCGTTACCTGTAATGGCCATTTTTATTTTTTTCGGAGCATACTCACACACGGAGATTTCCCTTGATAAACCGGCAGCCATGGCGACGCCTTGCGCACGACCTAACTTTAGCATGGATTGGACATTCTTTCCAAAAAAAGGCGCTTCAAGCGCAATTTCATCTGGATGATGTGTGTCAATTAATTCGATTGTGCGCTCAAAAATTAGTTTTAACTTTGTGTAATGGTCTTTATATTTTCTGAGATCGAGTTCATTCATTTGAATAAACTCCATTTTTTTACCGACAATCTTAATGACACCAAATCCCATAATTGTTGTTCCAGGGTCAATTCCTAAAATAATTTTTTCAGACATTTCAGTGTTTTATTTTGTTATTTTTGCCAATCTCATGGCGAACAAAACTAAACAAATATTTATCAAGGTACTCCACTTGCTATTGCAATCTTGAGCTTGGTTTGAAGACTCTTTTTATAATCAAGATGGAGAGCAGATTCTCAAAGATGAAAAGAGTACTTCACTGGACACACCGATTAGTTTGGGTGCAAGTTTAAATTTTAAAATTTCAAAAGTCACTACAATATTTGTAAGCTATAATGATTTTGTGGCTCTTGGGGTGAGTGATAATGGTGAAACACCTCTTGATTTTAATCTGGGTTTACGTTTCAATTTATAGCTTATTTAAAGTGTAATGGGATTTCAAAATTGAGATCAACTGGGACACTTCTTTTCTGTGCGGGATAAATTGGCTCTAATTTTCTTACACAACTCTCAATTTGTTTTGAAAGCTTTTCGTTATCAGAAGTTACGGATGAACCTATAGAGTCAAAGCGAATTTCCCCTGTTTTTAAAACACTTAAATGTAATTGATAGCAGGCACTTACATTTTTAAATTGGGTTGAAAGACAATTGTCTAAATCTAAATATGAAGCTATTGTTGATGTAAAGCACTCATAACTTTCATCGCGGTTCAGCGCTTCGTCACATGCTTTGAAGCTAGGGTAAATATCTACTTCTTTCCAATTGATCTGTTGTTTTTCCAGTTTTAAAATCTGATCTGCATTTTGCTTTTCTAGATTTTGACATGAACTGAGAAAAAAAAGTAAAAAAAGGACTAAAATCGCTCTCATAATGCTAAATTAAAAATAACTCCGATTTATAATCAATGTTCATCGGTTTAATTATATTGTTTTCTGTTTGTTATTTATAAATTAGAAAGATTCAGGTGAGTCATGAGATTTTTTAGTGAAAAGATGTTTTATATTTACTCTAAAAAAAACGATGAGCATTCTCCTTATAAGTCTGGGTTTTGTTTTCTGTATCCTTGGTGTTTTAGGGAGTTTCCTGCCTGTTTTGCCTGGACCACCAGTCAGTTGGCTTGGCTTACTTCTTTTCTATTTGGCACCGGCAATACCAATGGACTATGTCATTTTAAGCGTCACTTTTGTTATTGCTTTAGCCGTTTTTGTTCTGGACTATATTGTTCCTGTAATAGGGACAAAATCATACGGTGGGAGTCAATATGGAATTATCGGCACAACTGTAGGACTGGTCGTGGGCATTGTTGCACCGATTCCATTTGGTTTTTTAATTGGTCCTTTTGTGGGAGCCTTTGTCGGTGAGTTTTTCTTTAATAAAAGCCAAAGTAAAACTGCTTTCCGAGCGGCTTATGGTTCCTTCCTTGGCTTCTTAGGGTCAACCTTGATGAAGTTTGTGTTTAGCCTGGCCTTTACAGCTTACTATGTTTATAAACTCATTGATTATCGCGATCTGATTTTTTAATCGAAATACTCTACTTTTGTTTGAGCTTTAGTGTGGCGTTCTCCTATCGGCCACTTCTCATCCGTTTTTCCTACATACAAAAGTCCGAGACATTTTTCACCATCTTTAAAATCAAAGAATTCGCCAAAGTCTTTGATCATAGCCGGTGAACTCCAGTAGCAACCGATTTGCATATCTGTCGCGAGAAGCCATATATTTTGCACAGCCATTGCTGTAGCGGCGATCTCCTCCCACTCAGGAACGCTTTCTTTTGGATCGCGTTGTAGGCAGATGGCAATAACTGCTGCTGATTTTTGAAACTTATCAATTATTTTTCGTTGCTTAAATTTCGAAGGTTGCTCTGTTGCTTTTAAATAAAGTGAGCCAACAAAAGCACTAAATTTTATTTTTGATTTTCCTTGTAAAACTTTAAAGCGCCAAGGTTCTGTTCGCCGGTGTGTCGGCGCCCAATTTGCAGCCTCTAGAAGTTTGTGAATCTCTTCTGTTGTGACTTCCTCATCATTGAATTGATGTGGATAAATGGAACGTCTTTGTTCGATAATTTCTGCAATAGATCGCATAAAATTTTTCTTGTAAACTTAATCAAATAGGAAGCATAAGTCAAGTTCTTATCAGCCTTTAAAAGGAAGCATAGCAGATTTTAGAAGTATTTTTAAATCGGTTAAAAAACTCATCTCTTCTACATATTTTAAATTCAAGTCTAATTTATGTGGAAAGATAACCTCATCATTATAGGCTTGCGGTTCTTTTTGTAAACGTAAAATCTCCTCTTCATTTGAGAAGTACAAAGAAGCATAGCCTGTTAGTCCTGGTTTTAATTTTGTGATCGTTTGATATTTTGCCCCTAATTTGTCATAATAACCAGGCAAGTCTGGTCGCGGTCCAACAAAACTCATTTGAAAGGCAATAATATTTAGTAATTGTGGCAATTCGTCAAGTTTACGCTGTCTTAGAAAAGCCGTGAATTTTGTGGTTCGTCCTTGAGCTGTCATCGTTTTGAATTTAATGATTTTAAAAACTTGCTGATGTTGTCCGATTCTCTTTTGAATAAAAAAAGGACTCGCGCGATGCAAGTAAATTAAAATAGCAGAAAGGATCAGTAGGAGTGGACTGACCAAAAAAAGGAGAAAAAGTGCTCCTAGAAAATCAAAAAGTGGTTTTAAAAAAAACTGATACATATACTGGTAAAATTCTACTTTGTATGAGGGATTTCTAGGGTCATTTGAAATTATGAATATTTGCTTGATGCAAACTATTTCGTCTAAATTACAAAAAATAAATATATGTCATCTGATCTTTTTTCAGTCAAAATGATCAAATTTTTTAACGGGCATAATAAAGTTTTAGGAATGTGATTTTTTTGACTGGTGTGAACTTCCTTTTTTCAATTTGATGACTGTGATTTCTGGCCAAATCCCAACACGTCCTGGATATGCTAGATAACCAAATCCACGATTGACATTGATGAAATTCTCCTCAAATTGATAAATACCAGCCCATTGTTTATACTTGTATTGAATCGGGCTCCATTTAAACCATCCTGGAATTTCAATGCCAAATTGCATACCATGTGTATGACCGCTCAATGTGAGATGCAGATTTTTCTTGTGATTGTGCAAAATTTTATCCCAGTAGGAAGGATCGTGACTCAACACAATTTTAAAATCGTCCTTTGTTAAGCCATCGCATGCTTTGTCAATATCTCCAGCTTTTTTAAAACGGCCTTTCCCCCAGTTTTCAACACCGACAATTGCTAGTTTAGCATCATCTTTTCTGATAAAAGCATGTTCATTTCGCAACATTTGCCAGCCCATTTCTTTTTGGACTTTCAATAAATTTTCAAAATTTTCCTCTTTATCTTTTGGGTCTTCCCACTTGTAGTAATCGCCGTAATCATGATTGCCAAGTATAGAATAGATTCCATCTTTTGCTTTGATTTCTCCAAAAACATCTTTCCAATCGTCCATCTCAGAAGCAACGCTATTGACCAGGTCGCCAGTAAACATTAAGGCATCAGACTTTTGTTTATTGATAAGGTCAACAGCGTATTTTACTTTCTCTCTGTTGTTAAAACTACCAGAATGAATGTCACTAATTTGTGTGATCTGATAGCCGTCAAAGGCTTCAGGCAAGTCTTCAAAAGCTAGCTCATAGGTCAAGACTTTGAAGTTGTACTTGCCTTGAAACATGCCGTAAATTAATGAAATAAAAGGAATTGATCCGAGGCCCATAGCGAATTGACTAATAAATTTACGGCGGCCTTCAATTTTAACTCCCTCAGAAGGTACGCTTAGTTTTTTATAAAAATAGCGAAAACTTCTCAAGATGTCTTCTGCTAAAAGAACTATTATCAAGGTTGTTTTAAGTGAGTAAACACTTAAGATAATACCAAGCGTAATTCCGCGAAACCCACTAAATGTTGTATCATCTGTGTCAATATTAAAACTGTAAACCAACAAAGCAACAGGCAAGAAACTAAGTGTGAAATAGAGTGCGTAATAAATCTTGGAAGATGTGAGTCGCTTGATGGCCTGAAATGCGTAAAATTCGAGAATCAAGAAGAGAGGCACAATAAACAACCACTTCATATTTTTTTTATGCAAAGGTAAATGTGTGCTTCCTATTTCATTGCCTATTTAAAAATAAATTAAGCTTTGTGATGACTTTCAGATTTACACTTTACCTTTGCAATATGTCAGGTATTTATATCCATATTCCATTTTGTAAACAAGCATGTCACTATTGTGATTTTCATTTTTCAACTTCAATGAAATATAAAACACAACTTGTTTCTTCTCTTATGAAGGAAATAAGTCTGCGTGCTGATGAAATCTCTCCAATTATTAAAACAATTTATTTTGGGGGAGGAACACCAAGTTTATTATCACAAGATGAAGTCAACATGATTATTAATCAAATTCATAAGGATTTTAAAGTTGCTGAAAACGCTGAAATTACTTTAGAGGCGAATCCAGATGATTTAGATGAGAGCTATCTTAAAGAACTGAGTCAGACTGAAGTAAATCGTTTGAGTATTGGTGTGCAATCTTTTTTTCAAAGTGATCTGAAATTGATGAATCGCGCACACAATTCAGAAGAGGCTTATGAGTCAATCCAGCTTGCTAAAAAATATTTTGAAAACATATCAATTGATTTGATTTATGGCATTCCAGATATGACAGCCGAGCGCTGGGTTGAAAACTTGGAGACTGTTTTTGAGCTTCATGTGCCGCATGTTTCGTGTTATGCCTTAACAGTAGAGCCACAAACGGCTCTGGCGAAATTTATTGAAAAAAAAATAATCAAACCTGTTGATGACGCGGTAGCACGAGAACATTATGACCTTTTACATCAGTACATGACCCAGAATGGTTTTGATAATTATGAGTTTTCAAATTTCGGGAAGCCAGGTTATTATTCGCAAAACAATATGGCGTATTGGACAGGCAAAAACTATCTTGGTATCGGCCCTTCTGCACATTCCTATGATGGATTTCATCGGAGTTGGAATATCAATAACAATATCAAATATATTAAGGCAATTTCAGCAAATGAATTGCCCAAAGAAGAGGAGACGCTGTCAAAAACAGATCGCTTTAATGAATATATCATGACGGGGCTGCGAACAAAATATGGTGTTTCACTTCAAAAAATTAAAGATAATTTTGGTTTAGAATTTTACGACCATATCCGAAAAAGTCTTCACCACCTCAAAGAAGTCGGACAGGTTGAATTGAGAAATGAGACGATTCACGTGGCTTCAGGCTCACGTTTTTTAACAGACGGAATTTCAGCTGAACTTTTTAAAATTAATCCCGATGCATATTGAAGAATTAAGAGCATTCTGTTTGTCACAAAAGCAAGTATCTGAGTCTTTTCCTTTTGATAATCAAACTTTAGTTTTTAAAGTTGCTGATAAAATTTTTGTTTTGTTAGCCCTGAATGATTGGGAGAAAGGACAAGATCGTGTGAATTTAAAATGTGATCCAGAATTGGCTCAAGAATTACGTGAGAAATACCCACAAACAGTTTTACCAGGGTATCACATGAATAAAAAACATTGGAACACGCTTTTGATACACACTGGCGACTTGTCAGAAAAACAGATTAAGGATTTGATTTTGCATAGTTATGATATGGTGGTCAATAAGTTGCCAAAATCAAAACGTGATGATTTAAAAGGCTGATCTTTGGCTAAATTAGACTTCCGAAACTTTATCAATGAGTTCTCCGCGTAGCATTTCACGTTTGCCAGGTGGACCAGGCATGCGTTGTACATTGAAATTCAGACTTTCAAGAGTTCGTCTCACACTTCCTTTAGCGCAATAGGTGACAAAAACACCTCTGTTTAGCAATGCGTTCCGAAATAATTTGAGAACATTTATGTCCCATAAATCTGGTTGTACGCGTGGACCAAAAGCATCGTAAAACACAATATTTGCTTTGTTGGACAAGGACAATTGATCGAACTTTTGATGCATCTTTTGTAAGTGGAAACCTGGTGAAATTTCATTTTTTTCATTCCATGGTATTGCATGTATTTTTTGAAAGATCTCAGCTGCTTTTGCATCGTTAACTTGCTCTGGATAGTTGAGGTTCAGGATTTCATTAGTGGCTACAGGAAAGGCTTCAAGACTGATGTAATTGATTTTAATATTGTTTTCTTTTGCCCAAAAATAAGTGAGTAGCGCATTGAGCCCTGTTCCAAAACCAGCTTCAAGAATTGTGATGGCTTTATTTTCTTTTCTGAAAAAATCAAGATCCAGCGCGGCAAGTCCTGTTTCTAAAAAAACATGTTTAGCTTCTTGAATTGCACCGTGTTTAGAATGGTATTGTTCATTCCATTCAGGAATTTGGATGGTTGTAGAGCCGTCAGCTGTTGTGATTATTTGATGTGATAACATGTGTTTAAATTCTATTCAAATTTAGACTATTTCTTCCGATCAGGACAATATCAGGAACTAAGAAAAATGAGAATTGACTTCTCAAATAATCAATAAGCCTCTTGAAGATGATTTTCATTTTTTTATGAAAAGTCAAATCCTCAGTTTGATTCTGTTTACTTCTCAAAGTGTGTAACTAAAGTGGTTTGTTTTAGAAGAAAAACGCTTAATTTTGCTAGCTAAATCAAAGAACGTGCAAACTCAAGTTTACGAAAAGAAGATCGCTGAAACTCAATCTGAGCTAAAAAAAGTCAAGTCAAAGCTCATGATGTCAAGCCTGATAAGACTCCTTATTTTTTTACTCACAATCTTTGCGATCTATTGGTTTTGGGGTTCTGCACGTTTTATTATTGGCTCTATTTTTATTTTCATCGTTTTGTTTTTAATACTTGTGGTGAGACATCAAAAAATTGTAGACCAAAAAACAATTTTATCGAATATTATAGCCATTAATCAAAATGAGATTCATGCGCTTCATGGTGATTATTCTGTTTTTGAGAATGGTGTAAATTATACAGATCCAACGCATGAGTATAGTCATGATATTGATTTGTTTGGGGTGCGTTCATTCTTTCAATTTTTAAACAGAACGGCTTTAAAAGAAGGTGAACAAAAATTAGCTAATTTACTGATATCAAATGATCAAGACAATATTGTCAAAAAACAAAAAGCGATTCAAGAACTCGCTGAAAAAGTTGATTATCGACAATTGTTTTCTGCAGAGGCTATGCGGGTCGAAACACAAACGAGCACCAAAGGAATCCATGATTGGGTCTCTAACTACAAAGCTTTTGTTCCTCAAATAATGCGTTGGCTACCCACTGTTTTTTCAGTTCTTTCATTTGTGGTTGTCGCGCTGTATTTTTTTGATGTGATCAAGGTCTCACAACTCTTATTGTGGATGTTTATCGGTTTGATTACAGTCGGTATTTATGTAAAAAAAACAACGAAATTGTATCAAGATATCAACCGTATGCAAAGTTTTTTCCAGAGTTATCAAAAATTGATTTCACATATCGAGGATGAAAATTTCGAAGCAGATCTTTTAAAAGAATTACAATCCAAAATAAAAAGCACGCCAAAAGCATCAGAGAGATTAAGAGAAATTAATCGTGCAATTGATGGTTTTGAGCAACGCAATAATTTATTGTTAGGCATATTTTTAAATGCCTTTTTGTTGTGGGATGCAAAATACACTTACATTATTGAGCAATGGATAGCGAATAACAAAGCTGACGTTTCTAATTGGTTCTATTGCATCGCAGAGTTTGATGCTTACCACAGTTTGGCCAACTTGGCTTATAATAAAACGACATATAATTATCCCGATATATTGAATGAAAATAGTGAATTTGTTATCAAATCACATCAAGCTGTTCATCCTTTATTAGATGAAAAGGTTGCTGTTAAAAATGATTTCAATATCTCTTCTCAGGAATTTCTAATTGTCACTGGCGCGAATATGGCTGGGAAAAGTACATTTTTGAGAACCTTGTCTCTTCAAATTTTAATGTCTAATTTAGGATTGCCAGTTCGTGCAGAATCATCGCAGTACAGACCTGTCAAGTTAATTACAAGCATGCGAACTTCAGATTCCTTGATGGATGAATCTTCTTACTTTTATGCTGAACTCAGCCGCTTGAAATACATCATTGATCACAGTGAGAAAGAGAACTATTTTATTATTTTAGATGAAATCTTAAAAGGGACAAACTCAAAAGATAAGGCAGAAGGTTCGAAGAAATATGTTGAACGCCTCTTGCAAACATCCAGCCATGGCGTGATTGCAACCCATGATTTGAGTTTGTGTACACTTGAAGAACAGCACAAGGAAATCACAAATTATCATTTTGATGCTGATATTACAGATGACAATCTCAGTTTCGATTATAGGTTGAAACCAGGGATTTGTCAGAATATGAATGCTTCATTCTTGATGAAAAAAATGAATATTGTTTAGTCTTTACTCGCCAAGTGAATGACTTTTATTTTCTTGATTTTTTTTGTTTTAATAAAACGAAAGGCTTAAGATTTCTACATCCTATAAGAAGCAATACAATCGCATATTCGCTAAAAACAATCCACAGATTTTCTTCAAAGTAAGCTTTGTGATAAGCGTAATAGCTTAAAATGACCACGCCGCTCCAGACCAGATACATTTTATGATTGATTAAAAGACTCACAGACAAAGGTAAAATCAGATACCACGGATGAATGGTTGTTGAGAGTAATAAGTATATGCTCAAAATGTAGACAAGGCGTTGCAGGAAATGTATTCCCTTGTTATTTTGATATTTGTATAAGCTGGTAAAAATAACCAAACAGAATATACTTAATGCTAGTGTTTTGCCAATGATGCCAATGGCATTGTAGCCAACCAATCCGTATCCAATCTCTCGAAACAAATAATAGAAACTCGCATTAAATTCAAATTTCTGAAACCAAAGTGATAGGCTTGATTGGTATGCGGTCAATAAATTTTTGTCAATAAAGCTCAGGAAACCTAATGTTATGAAGAGGCCCGTTAGTGCAATGATTTTAAATGATTTTTTAAAATTTCTACGGTTTTGTTGCGGCCAAAATTGATAAGTGAGAATAAGTGGGCATACGATTAAAGGAATGAGTTTTGCTAAAACTGCACATGCTAAGAATATCGAAATTAAAACTGGTGATGAATTTCGAAGTAGATGATGTAGGAAAGCAACAAAAAAGAAAAGCATAACTGCTTCAAAATGTAGATTTCCTGTGATTTCTAAAATAACCAAAGGATTGAGCAGCACGAAAAAAACAAGATATTTTTTGAGCTTTAAAAGTCGACAAATTTTCCAAAAATAGAAGGCAATTCCTATTTCAGCAAGCCAGTTCACCCCACGTAGAAAAAGGAGATGAACGGAAATAACATCTTTTGAGATGCTGTAGCTCATCCTGTAAATCAATTGTGCTAGTGGTGGATAATTTGTGTGATTGCTCGCACTTAAGCTTCCCATCTTTTCGACTAACAATCTCCCAAACTCAGGATTTGCTATTTGTTGTGTTTCTAAGAAGTTTTTCGGTAAAGCAAGGTAAGGGTTCAAACCTTCTGATGTCAACATGCCATCCCATATGAAACGGTAAAAATCTTGTGATAAAGCTGGGGAATGCTTGATAAACAAAAGCCGAATAAGCACTGCCAAACTTATGAGTAAGCCTAATTTATTTTTAAGTAAATGTGTTAATGCGAGGCCTCCTAAAAATGCAATTCCATAATAAGTAAATAGCTGAAAGTGTTCATAGCGCTCAACATTAAAACTCAATTGTGCGTATGCGAAAACAACCAAAGCCATCAATGGAAGACTGACAATATATTTTTGGTTTTGGATGCATTCTAAGGCTTTCACTATTGTTATTTTGAGAAAATATTTTTGTAAGAAACGAAACTAAAGCCAAAAAACAGCATGAGGTGAAAAAATAATAAGCCGTATTCATTGAGATGAAATGCTGAGTAAATAGCAAAGGCGAAATAAATAGCAAGACAGAGTTCGAAAAAATGAACCACTGTAAAGTCCTTTTTTAGATACGTGTTATTTGTCAACACATCATTGAATTTTGGTGTGCGGATAAAAGCTGATTTCTTACCCAAGTGACCCTCGAGAACTGCAATTGAATTGTGAAGAGACAGACCCATTGCCACTGAAAAGAACAAGAGAAATAAACGGATAAATTTAAAAAAATTCACTTTTCCTCCTGTGTTTATTTTCCTGTAACTCGTCCAATAAACAAGGATGAATAAAATAGTACTGATGCCCAGGACACTCAATATATAAAATAAGACACGCAATTCAGGATGACTGGCTTTAATGTATAAAACAGGAATACTGATTAAGGCTAAACTTAGAATAATCAGAAACATACTGCTGTTCAGTAGATGGAAAAAACTGTGACACTTAGATCGAAAGCTTAAAGTGTTATTGCCCACTACTTTTTTGAAGTTCTTTCTGAAATTTTCAGCAGCACCTTTATTCCACCGAAATTGTTGTGAACGTGCAGCGCTCATAGCAATGGGTAATTCTGCTGGCGTGACAACATCTTCAAGGTAGATGAATTTCCAATCTTTCAACTGCGCACGATAACTCAAGTCTAAATCCTCAGTGAGTGTGTCTCCATGCCAGTTGCCAGCATCAATGATGCATTCTTTCCGCCAAATGCCTGCTGTGCCATTGAAATTTATAAAATGCTGTGCTGTATTTCGACCGACTTGCTCTAAAGTAAAATGAAAATCTAATGCAAAAGCTTGAATTTCTGTTAGTAAACTGTGATGGCGATTCAAATGTCCCCAGCGGGTTTGTACAACGCCTACTTTATTGGTGTGAAAATGTGGTAGTACTTTTTTTAACCATTCAGGTGAAGGCATAAAATCTGCATCAAAGATGGCAAGATAATCGCCAGAGGCCGTTTTTAAACCTTCTTTTAGGGCGCCAGCTTTGAATGCAATACGTTTCTTTCGCCAGATGTGTTTGATGTCAATCCCTTCTTCCTGGTAGTCTTGTATGATCCTAGCAGTCTTTAAAATCGAGTCGTCCGTGGAATCATCAAGCACTTGGAACTCTATTTGCTCTCGGGGATAATCGAGTTTGACAATATTGTGTATAAGACGTTCAACCACATAGTTCTCGTTGAAAACCGGAAGTTGAATGGTCACTTTAGGCCACGATTTGATCGGCTTTGTCGTCAGTGTGGTTTCTTTGTTTTTCTTGTATTTGAGATATAAATCAAATTGTGCTAAACTGTAAAGAAAAACTAAAAGAAGAAGGACGGTGTAAATGATGAAAACGATATAAATAAGCATCACTTGGCAGGATATTTAACGATCCATCCAATAATTTTTACACCAGCAAAAACAGCACCTTTTAAAGTTCCTGACACTTTTGAAATGCCGATTCTGTTGCGGTAATCAACTTTAATTTCTTTGTATTTCAATTTGTGCTTCAGAGCTTTCAGTTGCATTTCAATTGTCCATCCGTAGGTTTTATCTTGCATATTGAGTGCCAAAAGCTTCTCATATTTAATGGCTCTAAAAGGACCTAGATCTGAATAGTCTGCATTGTACATAATTTTCATTAATCCAGTCGCAAGCCAGTTTCCAAAAATCTGAGGTGTTGTCATGGCTCCTTTTTCTCTTCCTTTTTGGTGGCGTGCTCCAATAACAAAATCATAATCTTCATTGAGAATTGGAGAAACAATTTTTGTAAGGTCTTCAGGATAGTCGCTGAAATCTCCATCTAAGAAAACAATAATATCCGTTTTTGGCGACTTATTTTTGATATAAGCCATGCCTTTTAAGCAAGCATAGCCGTAGCCTTTTCTTTTTTCTTTTAAGACTGTGGCGCCTGCATTTCGGGCATTTTCTTCAGTTGTATCTGTTGAATTATTACTGACAACAATAATTTCGTCGACAAGTTGAGGGATATGACGAACGACCTTACCAATAGAATCTGCTTCGTTATAGGCAGGAATAATCACGCGAATACTCTGTTTCATTATTCTGTTTTCTCTTTGATGAAATCCATTAAACTGGTATCATTCCCTAATGTGACTTCCTCAGAATTAACGCGTTTTTCAAGTGAATCATTTTCTAACTTTAACACGCCACGTGGGCATACTGAAGCGCAGATGCCACAGCCAACGCACGATGAGCGTACTATGTTTTCGCCTTTTTGTGCATAAGCTCTCACATCAATTCCCATTTCACAATAAGTCGAACAGTTTCCGCACGAAATACATTGTCCTCCGTTTGTGGTAATTCTGAATTTAGAAAATAAACGTTGTTGCATTCCTAAAACGGCTGCCATCGGACAGCCAAATCTGCACCACACACGATTTCCGAAAATAGGGTAGAAGCCAACGCCAATCACACCTGAAAAGGCAGCACCAATTAAAAAGCCATAAGTTTCGCGTAGTTTATAACTCGGGAAAATAAAAATGTCTTGTTGGTAATTGAAGTAATTTAAACCTATAATGGCTAGAATCACAACTAAATATCCGGCGGCTGCATATTTTGCATCTTTGGCAAGTTCCTGACGTTTGAAAAGCATAATTAGCCCAAAAACTAAAGTTAAGAAGCCAGCCGAACTCCATAAAAAGACATCTTTTGTCAACCAAAACTCATCTGGATTTTGACCTAAATAAGAATAAATAACGGCAATTGTCATCACCGTCACGAAAACTAAAACGCTGTGAATGACCCAGCGCTCAACTCGCCATGAAAAAACTGATTTGTCAGAAAGATGTCTGTAAGGATCCCCAGCAGTTTCTGCCAGTCCACCGCAGCCACATACCCAGCTGCAATACCAACGTTTACCATATTTGTATGTCAGAATTGGTGAAATAACAAAAATTGAAAGCAGACCGAAAGCGAACATCACCATGCCAATAGTGCCAGAACTAAAAAGGGAGTCAAGATTGTATCCTGCAAAAAAGTCGTAGTTCAACGGCCAGATATTGGCAGGATTAAAATATGGTTGATTTAAGCGCATTAAGATTTCAGGAATGAGGAAAGCAAACCCCAACTGAAAAAACATAACTGAGAATGTTCTTAAAACCTCATAGCGATTGTGGCGGTATTTTTTAATGAACTTATAGCCAAAAATAAAGATCGCTAAAGTGTACAATGTGCCATATACAAACCATTGGCTTGCAGGTCCTCCATTAATCAATTTGCTCAATGGATCGAAAAGTCCAATGATTCCTGTATTGGCAGCATCCGCATTGAGGCCTAAGTACTGTGGATACCAATATAACACAATGTAAAAAAATGTCAATCCAAGCGCTGTAATCCATGCAAAAAGTCCACGGCTGGTCATTGACTTAAACCAAACGCCGTCATTCTTGATGCCGGGTTGTTTGCCTTTATAAAGGTCATATGAGAAAACAATGGTGCCAAGACTGATCAATCCTAAGCCTAGACTTAAAAAAAGTGTTTTATCTGGGAAATTGACATTTGCAATGGCTAAAATAAGTATGGAAAGTCCTATCAAGCCAATAGCACTTGAGATTTTTTGTATTTTTGATAAGGCAGCAGGTTTTTCGCCAGTCATAGCCATATTGCGTTCAAGCTTGCTCATCCTTCTTGTTTTTGGAGATGTTTCTGGAAACTTTTAAAAATATCTTTTTCATAAGATTTGAAAAATTCAGGATCAAAATTAACTTTCTCTAATTGTTGAAGAACTTCGAGAATGCTTTTCTTTTCATTGAGCCAATTGTTGATCACTTCGTGTCTTATTCGCATTCCAAAAGTATTAATGCCAACAAATTGATTGTTTTTTTGATTGAAATTAATAGTCATTGCTTTGCTGCCGTCTCGATGTGACCAATGCAGGTGTTGATGGTTTTCTTTTGCAGTGGGGAAAACCCAACCATATGTTTGATATTCAATATCAAAAAACTTTGCTGAGTTAAACCAATGTCCAGGCTTGTATGCCATGCGGCGGCCACAAATTGTTTGTGCTACGGTTTCTCCCATCATTTTTCCTGTGTACCACACCGCTTCAATAGGTGGTCTTTGATCAATAGGGTTTTGCTGTTCTGCGCAATCTCCAATAGCGTAAATATCCGAATAATTTGTTTCTAAAAAACGATTGACAAGCACACCGCGATTTGTTTGAATTGACGTTTGGTTCAGCATTTCAAGACGAGGTTTGACACCAGTCGTTAAGCCGACAAGATCACAAGAAATCACTTCATCTGTTTCTTTTAATCTGACAGCTTTGACTTGGTTTTTGTCATATGTGATTACTTCTTCCAAGTTCGTATTCAAACGCAAGTCAATGTTGTGTTTCCTGATGTGTTCATCAATAATTTTTGCATCATGTGCTGGCAATACATTGTTCCAGAAATGTTTTTCTCTCACCAAAAAGGTGACTGGAATTCCGCGTGTGGACAACATTTCTGCGAGTTCAATCCCAATCAAGCCACCACCGACAATGACTGCCTTTTTACAGACTTCGGAATTCGGCGCATTCTTCTCTAGAAGTTCTAAATCCTGTTTGCTATAAAGTCCTTGGACACCTTTTGCATCTTGTCCTGACCATCCAAATTTCTGAGGTTCTGAGCCTGTTGCAAGGATGAGCTGTGTGTATTCGATTTGACGTCCGTCTTTGAGTTTTATACGATTTTCTTCGGGTATGATGGAAGTGACATAGGCTTTTAGAAGTTGAATTCTATTTTTTGTCCAAAAGTGATCCTCGTAGGGTTTGAGATGTCTCCATTGCATATGCCCCATATAAACATACATGAGCGCAGTTCTGGAGAAGAAATATTCAGATTCTGAAGAAATTATCGTGATTCTCTTATCAGAAAGCTTTCTGATATGTCTCGCTGCGGTGACTCCTGCGATGCCGTTTCCGATTATGATGACGTGGTCTTGTACCAAAGTGAACTGATGAGTTTAAGGTATTTCTCTAAGTGATAAAACTAAGAAATTTAAGATAAGCATTTTCTAAATATACTCCTAAAATAAAAAGAGGTTTGACGAATCAAACCTCTTTTAAATTATTCACATGGATTTTTTCTTAAAGCTCAAGTGCTTTTTTGATATCACCATCCATTAGTAAGCTTTCTGGGTCTTCAAGTGCTTCTTTAATCGCAACAAGGAAACCAACAGATTCACGGCCATCGATAATTCTGTGGTCGTAAGATAATGCTAAATACATCATTGGTCTGATTTCAACTTTTCCATCAATCGCAACTGGTCTCTCTATAATGTTGTGCATTCCTAAGATACCACTTTGCGGTGGGTTGATAATTGGTGTTGAAAGCATAGATCCGAAGACACCCCCATTTGAAATAGTAAAAGTACCGCCTGTCATTTCATCAACAGTCATTTTACCATCTCTAGCACGTGTTGCCAAGCGTTTAACTTCTTGTTCGACACCTCTAAAGCTAAGGTTTTCAGCATTTCTCATCACAGGAACCATCAATCCTTTTGGTCCTGATACAGCAATACTGATGTCTTTATAATCATAAGTGATCATTTCTCTGCCCTCAATCATGCTGTTTACAGAAGGGAACTCATCAAGTGCACGAATAACAGCAAGCGTAAAGAACGACATAAACCCAAGGCTGACGCCATGTTTTTCTTTAAATTCTTCCTTGTATTTTGAGCGAATATCAAAAATTGGCTTCATGTCAGCTTCGTTGAATGTTGTCAACATGGCTGTTTCATTTTTAACGCTCACTAATCTCTCTGCAACTTTACGACGAAGCATAGACATTCTTGATCTTTTCTCACCTCTTTTACCAAGACCAGGAGAGCCCATAGAAGGTTTGCCTTCAGCTTTCACAGCATCATCTTTTGTTATTCTGCCATCTCTTCCTGTTCCTTTGACGTCTTTAGAATCAATATCCTTTTCATCAAGTGTTTTTTTAGCAGCAGGTGAAGGAGAACCAGAAGCATAAGTTTTCTTTTTTTCAGGTTGAGATTTTTTCTCTTGCGTCTCTTTCTTTTCCTTTGGTTCCTCAGACTTTTTGTCTTCGGTTTTCTCTTCTTTAGCGTCATCACTTTCTCCGCCAGAAGGTTTTTTTGCATCTGTATCGATGAGGCAAACCACACCACCAACATCTACAACATCACCTTCTTCAGCTTTTAATGTAATGATACCACTTGCTTCTGCAGGCAATTCTAAAGTTGCCTTATCGGAATCAACCTCTGCAATTGTTTGATCTTTTTCAACGTAGTCGCCATCCTGGACTAACCATTCCGCGATTTCGACTTCGCTTATAGACTCGCCCGGTGAAGGGACTTTCATTTCTAAAGCCATAATATTTATTGTTTCGTCGTCTTAATTTATTTTTTATAATCTAATATACAATTGTCTTTCGAAGCATCAAAAACATAATCGATCACTTCTTGCTGACGTCTCTTGAATCGTGCTGGGCTTCCTGCCGCAGGTGATCCGTAGAAACGTCGACTGGCAATTCTAAAGTCTTTCGTCTTTTCGTATTGCAATAATAAGTGAGAGTAAGCGCCCATGTTTCTCGGTTCTTCTTGTGCCCAAACAACTTCGTCAGCCTTATTGTATTTTTTGATCACCTTATCAATTTCTTTTTCAGGCACAGGGAATAATTGTTCCACACGAACAAGCGCAACATCATTTCTGTCGTTCTCTTCTCTGTGATCTAGAAGGTCATAATAAAATTTACCTGTACATAAAACCACACTCTTAACATCTTTTGGTTTTGGGTTGTCAGTATCAATGACCGTTTGAAAACCTCCTTTGGCTAAATCAGCTTTTGAAGATTTTACTTTCGGATGTCTGAGTAAACTTTTTGGTGTAAAGACGATGAGTGGTTTTCTAAAACTCAATTTCAATTGTCTTCTCAATAAGTGGAAGTAGTTTGCTGGTGTTGTACAATTTGTAATATACATATTGTCTTTTGCACAAAGCTGTAGATAACGTTCCATACGGCCAGATGAGTGCTCAGAGCCTTGGCCTTCATAACCATGAGGAAGTAGCATAACAAATCCGTTTTGAGATTTCCATTTGTCTTCAGCAGACGAAATGTATTGGTCAATCATAATTTGCGCGCCATTACTAAAGTCACCAAATTGCGCTTCCCAAATTGTCAATGTATTTGGGCTTGCCATTGCATAGCCATAATCATGACCAACTACGGCATACTCTGAAAGTAATGAGTTGTAGATATAGAAATTAGCCTTATCACTAATACCTGCATGTGGTATGTATTCTTCTTCACTTTCTTCGACCTTAATGACGGCGTGTCTATGTGAGAAAGTACCACGCTCAACATCTTGACCTGAGATACGGACATCATGTCCTTCTTTGAGAAGCGTTGCGTAAGCTAGAAGCTCCCCCATTGCCCAGTCTAAGCTATCGTCTTTCAACATCTCTTTTCTTGTCTTCATCAAGCGCTCTACTTTGCGTAAAAAATGCTTGTCTTCAGGCAAGTCTGTGATTTGCTCTCCTAATTCTTCAAGAGACTTTAAGTCAAAAGAAGTATCGACAGCTTTCATCATATCTTTTCGCTTGCCGTACTCAATTCCTTTCCATTCTTCTTGGAGGATTTTTGTCACAACAGCATTGTCATCTTTTTTAGAGCTTTCGAAATTTTCTTCGAGGTTCTTTTTATAGTCTTCCTCAATTTTTTCGAGGTAAGATCTTTCGATAACATTTTCTTCGATCAGTTGCTTTGTGTAAATCTCACGAGGGTTGTCTTGTTTAGAGATCGCTTTATAAAGTTTTGGTTGTGTAAAACGTGGTTCATCACCTTCGTTATGGCCATATTTACGGTAACCTAAAAGATCGATAAAGACATCACGTCCAAACTCCATGCGATACCCTAATGCAAAATTCATTGCGTGTACAACAGCTTCGGCATCATCTGCATTGACGTGTAAAACAGGTGAAAGCGTTACTTTTCCTACATCTGTACAATATGTTGATGAACGTCCGTCTGTGTAGTTTGTTGTAAACCCAATTTGGTTATTGACAACAACATGTATTGTCCCTCCAGTTTTGTAGCCATCGAGTTGTGCCATTTGCACAACCTCATAGGCAATTCCTTGTCCAGAGATTGCGGCATCACCATGCACAACAATAGGTAAAACTTTTTGGATTTCTGCTTTGTAGTGATCGTCTTGCTTAGCGCGGGCAATACCCTGTACAACAGCACCAACCGTCTCAAGGTGAGAAGGGTTTGGCGCAATATTTAAGTTGATTTCTTTACCAGAATCTGTTTCGCGTTTGCATGTCCACCCTAAGTGGTACTTGACATCGCCATCAAAGCCTTCGATTTCGTAGTCCTTCCCTTGAAACTCTTTATAAATTTCTTTTGGGCTTTTACCGAAAATATTAGTTAAAGTGTTGAGTCGCCCCCGGTGAGCCATTCCCATAACAAATTCTTCAACACCCATATTTGCTGCTCCTTCAATAAGTGAATCTAAAGCAGGAATGAGGGTTTCGTTTCCTTCAAGAGAGAAACGTTTTTGGCCCACAAAGTTTTTGTGAAGGAAAGTTTCAAAAAGATAAGCTTCGTTGAGCTTAGTTAAGATTTCTTTCTTTTGGTCAGCTTCAAATTGAGGCTGGTTTTTGTTCTTATAAATTTGATTTTGAATCCATTTGACTTTTTCTGGATCTCTGATGTAAGCATATTCTACGCCGATTGATTCACAGAAAACTTTTTCGAGAAAAGCGATAATATCACTTAATTTCGATTTTCCGATTCCGATCAAATCACCAGCTTCGAATTCAGTATCCAGATCGGACTTCGCAAGTCCGAAAAGGTCTAATGTGATTTTTGGATTGTAATCACGCCGATCTCTGACAGGGTTTGTCTTTGTGAAAAGATGTCCGCGATGTCTGTAAGCGTCGATGAGATTGACAACTTGAAATTCCTTTTGAACATTCTTAGGAACTTGTACCGTTTCCGTTTCCTTCGTCTCAGCGTCTCTTAAGACAACTTCATCGGCAGAGCCATTTTCGGTCATACCAAAATCAAACCCCTGAAAAAATGCACGCCAACTTGGCTCGATAGCATCAGGATTTTGAAGATAATTGTCGTAAAGTTCAGCTAATT
>JAKDUG010000106.1 GCA_030457805.1 Psychroflexus sp. | reverse complement strand
TTGACAAAATCTTGTGGATCGCCAAAGTCTGGCGTGCTACGTGTTTTCACTTCAACAACAATGAGGTTTCCCTCTTTTTGAGCAATAATATCTACTTCAGCTTTATCAAAAGTATAATTGGTTTCCAAAATCTGATAGCCTTTTTGCCTCAATAAATTGACGGCATCTTTCTCTCCTGATTTTCCTAATTCGTTATGTGCTGCCATTTTATTTGTATAAAAGTTCTCCGCCTTTTGTATTGACGTCTAGAACAATTTTTTGACCTAAAATTAAAGCGCGGTTATCTGAAATGTGACCTGCGGGAAAATTAAACAAAACAGGAAAGTCATAAGCTTGAAGTATCTCTGAAATAATTTCTTCAGCAGTTTTCCCAAACGGAATTGTATTATCATTCATGTCTGTCATTCCGCCAACAATAACACCTTTGAGCTTTTCAAAATAGCCATTGCGTTTCAGGTTTTGCATCATGCGATCAATGTGATACAAATACTCGTCTAAATCTTCAATCAACAAAATCGCGTTGTCAGGATCAATCGCTGAAGGACTTCCGCAAAGCGAATAAATCATCGATAAATTTCCACCAACGAGTCGGCCTTCAGCTTTACCTTGTTGATTAAAATGATGTGCTTGTATTTTATAATTGATTTTTTCACCAAACAAAACCGACCTTAAAGAAGCCATTGTTTCTTTCGTTTTATCTTCAAAACCCAAGCACATTTGCGCGTGTAAACTACACAAACCTATTTTTTGTAGTTCTGAATGAATGGCTGTGACATCGCTGTAACCGATCAGCCATTTCGGTTGTTTTAAAAGTGGTATAAAATCGACAAGATCAAGAATTCTGACACTTCCATAACCGCCTTTGGCACACCAAATCGCTTTGATATTTGGATTATTAATTTGCGTTTGTAAATCAGCAGCTCTCTCCTGATCTGATCCAGCAAACTGATGATTTTTTAAACCAATGCTGTTACCGATAATTACTTCTAAACCCCAAGATTCTAACAAATTTATCGCAGGTTCGAGTTCCTGAGGCTGCACTTTTCTGGCTGTCGCAATGATAGCAACTTGATCTCCTTTTTGTAAAGCTGGCGGAATATGCATCGGTGTTTCTTTTGTGATCAGATAAAAGTAAACACTTTTCATACAAGACAAAAATGAAAAGCACAGTTTTAAAAAATCAACTGTGATTTAAAAAATTAAAGGATTTGAGGATTTCTTTATTCTTCAATCATTCTTAAAGTGCCTTTGTAATAAAGCGCAAACTTCATTATCTTCTTCATCGATGCCTTCAAAGCTAAGTTCGTATGCTGTTCCGTTTTTTAAAATTTTTAAAAAACCAAACTCAATCTCGACAATATTTCCTGATTGGGTTTCATAGTTAAGATCCAAAATTAAGTTTGCATTGCTTAATACAAAATCCTCAGCAATCGCCGTATCATTATAAACATATTCCGCCTACAGCTGGCATTTGTGCGTTATCAGAAAAAATTCTAGAGCAATTCCATTGGAGATATTGTTTTCAGGAACGGGCTGTCCGCTAACATAGTTGACTTCTGAATCAGAAAAAATAATTCCATAAGCATAAACATCTTTTTGTGGCTCGTCAGTTTGAAAAAATCCTGAGATTAACTCAGTTTTCATATCCCCGACTTTTAAAGAATTCTGTTTTTCAACAATTGGCGCTACATCATCATCACTGCTACAACTCAACATAAACGAGCTGATTAAAGTCAAAAAGAATAATTTAGAAATGCTTTTTATTTAATTGACTAAATAAAAAGCAAATGACACACTTTAATCCAATGACAATGCTCACATAATAACTTGTGTTTATTAACTTTGTGGGTTTCAAAACTTGATCTTCATGAAGAACCCTACAAGATATACAATCACGGCAGCTTTGCCATATACCAATGGTCCAATACACATCGGGCATTTATCTGGCGTTTACATTCCTGCTGATATTTACACGCGTTATCTTAAACTTAATGACAAAGATGTTTTGTTTGTTTGCGGAAGTGATGAGCACGGCGTTCCTATTACAATTAAAGCAAAAAAAGAAGGCGTGACACCTCAAGATGTCGTTGATAAATACAACCATATTATCAAAGAATCTTTTAAAGATTTCGGAATTCAGTTTGATAATTACTCTCGAACTTCTGCTGAAGTGCATCATGAAACGGCAACTGAGTTTTTTAAAAGCATGCATGAGCAAGACAAGTTTATCGAAGAAACAACAGAACAACTTTACGACCCAAAAGCAAAACAATTTTTAGCTGATAGATTTGTCACTGGAACTTGCCCTAAATGTGGAAATGAAGAAGCTTACGGCGATCAATGTGAAAAGTGCGGAACTTCATTAAATGCAAATGATTTAATTAACCCTAAATCAACTCTAACGGATGCAAAACCTGTTTTAAAATCAACAAAGCACTGGTTTTTACCACTTGATCAATATGATGCTTGGCTGAAAGATTGGATTGTAAAAGGACATAAAGATGACTGGAAACCTAATGTTTACGGGCAATGTAAATCTTGGATTGATGAAGGTTTGCGTCCGCGTGCTGTCACCAGAGATTTAGATTGGGGCATTCCTGTTCCTGTTGAAGGTGGTGACGGTAAAGTTCTTTACGTTTGGTTTGATGCGCCAATTGGCTACATTTCAGCTTCTAAAGAATGGGCAAAACGTGAAAATAAAAGCTGGGAACCTTATTGGAAAGATGAAGATACAAAGCTGGTTCACTTTATCGGAAAAGACAATATCGTTTTTCACTGCATTATTTTCCCTGTAATGCTCAAAGCTGAAGGCAGTTACATTTTACCGGATAATGTGCCAGCTAATGAATTTTTAAATCTTGAAGGACAAAAATTGTCAACTTCCAAAAACTGGGCGGTTTGGTTGCATGAATATTTAGAAGAATTCCCAAATCAGCAAGATGTTTTACGTTATGTTTTAACGGCAAACGCACCAGAAACAAAGGATAACGACTTTACATGGAAAGATTTTCAGACCAGAAACAACTCTGAGCTCGTTGGTATTTTCGGTAACTTCATCAATCGTGTTGTTGTTTTAACTGACAAATATTATGAAGGCATCATTCCTGAAAAATCAGAATTATCTGAAGTTGATTTAGAGGCTTTGAAAGAACTTCAAAAATCAACTGAAGATATCGCTGTTTCTATTGAAAAATATCGTTTCAGAGAAGCACAAGCTAAAATGATGAACATCGCGAGAATAGGAAATAAATATCTTGCCGATGAAGAACCATGGAAACTTCAAAAAACAGATCCTAAACGCACAAAAACAATCATGTATGTTGCGCTTCAAATCGCAGCTGGTTTAGCCATCATTTCTGAACCTTTCCTCCCATTCTCTTCAGCAAAACTTAAGAAAATGCTCAATTTTGAAGCATTAGAAAACACACTTTTCTGGAAAGATATTGCTGACAAAAAAGAGTTTTTACCAAAAGAACATCAAATTGGAAAAGCTGAACTTTTATTTTCAAAAATAGAAGATGAAACAATTGAAAAGCAATTACAAAAGCTTGAACAAACTAAAGAAGATAACAAAGAAAAAACTTATGCGCCTGTCAAAGAAGAGATTACTTTTGATGACTTCTCTAAACTTGATATCCGCGTAGGAGAAATCATTTCTGCTGAAAAAATGCCAAAAGCAAAAAAGCTATTAATTCTTAAAGTTAACATTGGTCACGAAACCAGAACAATCGTTTCTGGAATCGCTGAACATTATAAAGCGGAAGAGATAATCGGCAAGAAAGTTTCTGTCGTTGTTAATTTAAAACCGATTAAGCTGAGAGGAACTTTAAGTGAAGGCATGATTTTAATGGGAGATAACGGAAAAAATTTAAGCTTTGTTTCTCCTGAAAATGAACTTGATGCGGGTTCTCAAATTTCGTAAACAATAATTTTTTTAAATATTCTATTTATGACAATTCAAGACGTTGAAAAATACGTAGGCTTACTTATTGAAAAAGTAGTTGCATTTTTACCTAATCTTATCGGTGCCATTTTAGCGATTGTAATTGGGCTTTGGTTAATTAAACTCATTACCAATAAAATCCGAAAGATTATGGAAAAACGCGAGGTTGATATTGCCATTCGCGATTTCAGCATCAGCATTATTAACATCGGTTTAAAGATCTTACTTTTCATTATTGTTATTACAAAGCTTGGTTTTGAAACGACCTCGTTTGCTGCTATCATTGGTGCTGCAGGTTTGGCTGTTGGATTAGCTTTACAAGGTTCATTATCTAACTTTGCTGGTGGTGTTTTAATCATTTTATTAAAGCCTTTCCGTATTGGTGATTGGGTTGATGCTCAAGGTGTTTCTGGAACAGTCGATCAAATTTCTCTATTTTACACGCATTTAATTACTTTCAACAATCAACGTGCTGTGATTCCTAATGGTGAATTATCTAACAATAAAGTGATTAATTATTCATCAGAAAAGCAACGTAAAGATGCGATTACAGTTCGTATTTCTTATGATTCTGACATCAAAAAAGCGCGTGAAGTGTTAATGGATTTGATGTTGAATAATGAAAATATTTCAAAGGAAACCAAGCCTCAAGTTTTTGTTTCTGAATTAGCTGAAAGTTCGGTTAATTTATCCATCCGATTCTGGGCTGACTTACCTGTTTTTTGGGATGCACATTTTCAAATTATGGCTGATATCAAGGGAACTTTGGAAGAAGCAGGAATCCGCATTCCGTTACCTCAGCGTCATGTAATGATCCACAATCAAGAAGATACAGACTCTGATAAATAAGCTTTTTAGACCTTAATTGTCTTAGTTATTAATTTATTTAAACTTCCATTTGCAATGTGAAATGATTCATTTGCAGATGGAAGTTTTTTTTATGTGGTAACTCAATATCTAAAAGCCATCAACAAACGGTGTAAAATGGTATAATGTAATAGGTTTATAGTGAAAAAAATCTTAAAAACAATTCATATATAACGTGAAATATATAATTTGTCAAATTAGTTAAAAAAATAACCTCTAAATCAAAACTATGGAAGACATTGGAAATTACGTAAACTTATTGATGCAAAAAATCGTTGCTTATCTACCTAACATTATTGGCGCTATTTTAGCGGTAATTATTGGACTTTGGTTGATTAAATTTATCACGAAAAGAGTCAGGAAAATCATGGAAAAACGCAATGTTGATGCGGCAATTCGCGGTTTTACAATCAACATTCTTAACGTTGGTTTAAAAATCTTACTTTTTATCATTGTGATCACAAAGTTGGGTGTTGAAACAACTTCTTTTGCTGCTATTTTAGCTGCTGCTGGTTTAGCAGTTGGTTTGGCTTTACAAGGCTCACTATCTAATTTTGCTGGTGGTGTTTTAATTATTCTGTTAAAGCCTTTCAAAATCGGAGATTGGATTGAAGCACAAGGCGTTTCGGGATCTGTTGATGAAATTTCGTTATTTTACACGCACATCATCACTTTCAACAATCAAAGAGCTGTGATTCCTAACGGCGAATTATCTAACAATAAAGTGATTAATTATTCTTCTGAAGATAGACGTAAAGATGCTATTACAGTTGGTATTTCTTACGACTCAAACATCAAGACTGCAAGAAATGTTTTGATGGACATTATGGAAAAAGATGAAAGAATTGATAAAGACCCAGCACCACAAGTTTTTGTCGCAGAATTAGCAGATAGTTCGGTTAATCTATCAGTGAGATTTTGGGCAAAACAAGATGTTTTTTGGGGAGCGCACTTCGACTTTATGGAAAACTCTAAAACTGAATTAGAAGCTGCTGGTATTTCATTACCATTCCCACAAAGAGATGTGAATTTGTTTCAAATGAAAAATACTGAAGAAGAAAACAAAGCTTAAAAATAATTTATCCTGGTCTAAAATCTTTTAAATAAAAAGGTTCAAAATAGGCCACATCTTCAAAAGATGAATTTAAAAACTTCTGTCTGGCAATGTAGAATTGTTCTCTTGCTGACGGAAGTTTTTCTTTTATAAAATGTGCATTCGGATGTTTGCAGATTTCTTCAAACTTCTCGACACCATCTCCAATAAAATAAACAGGTTGATTCTTAAGCTGTTCTTTAAAACTTGTTTCATCTAAAATTTTTGCTTCAATTTCAGTTAACTCCCGATGTTGCGCATCAAAAGTTTGTGTGTAAACCTCCATTCGCCTGGCATCAAGCATTGGGATAATTAAAGCATCATCAGGAATATCCTTTATTTGTAAGGCCAAGCAAGCTAGTGTAGAAACCGAAATTAGTGGAAGTTGTGCTGCATAGGCAAAACCTTTTGCAGCTGAAACACCAATACGTAAACCCGTGTATGAACCTGGGCCTTTACTGATAGAAATCGCATCAAGATCTTGAATGCTCAAACCTGCTTCTTTTAAAATATCATCAACAAAAGGATGCAGTTGTTCTGCATGTGAATAACCCTGAGAACTCAATTCCTTAACATCGATCAATAAATCTTTATCACCTAAACTGACAGAGCAGTTTTTCGTTGCTGTTTCTAAACATAAAATCTTGGCCACTTCCTTATTTTTAAATACAAAGGTAATTAGTATTCGACAATTTGAAGACCAAAATAGAGCTCTAATACTTTCAACTTAAAGATATAGTCATATTTAGCGTTGATTAAATTATTCTCGGCATCCGTTAAACGAAATTTGGACTGCGTCAAATCAAAAGCGTTAGAAACACCAACGTCAAAGCGCTCTTGCGCATAATTGTAAGCTGTTTGTTGGGCATTGACAGATTCGAGTGCTGCCTCATAAGTTTTAAGCGCTCCTTGCGCATCAACAAAAGCTTGATAAACATCAGATTCTAAATCTAACTTAGCTTGCTCTAATTGAAATTCAGCACGCTCAGCATTTATTTTTTGCTTAGCAACTTGATGACGAACTTGGAAACCATTAAAAACAGGAATACTCAATTGCAAGCCATAAGACAACCCATCATTACGCCACAGTTGATCAACAAAAGAACGTGAACTCAAAGTTTCAAAAGCAAAGTTTGGTGCAACAACAGCTTGATTTGTTCCTTCAACAACACCGATTTGAGTAGTTGGATTATCAGGGTCAATACCTGATTGCACTACACGGTTACGATCTGACTCACGCGTATTATAATTGATGAAAGCTGAAAGTGTTGGGTAATAATTTGATCTTGTGATTTCAACATTTTTCTCAGCCATGTCACGTTGTTGTTCAGCAACTTTCACTTCGTATCGCTCTTCTTTTGCTTTGGTGATAATTTCTTGTGGAGATTTATCTAAAATATCAGTAA
>JAKDUG010000009.1 GCA_030457805.1 Psychroflexus sp. | reverse complement strand
AATGATTGAATGAGAATAAGATATTCAAGTGTTTTAAAGCAGTCCTTTTATAAAAAGGACTGCTTTAAAATTTATTTTTTGATCAGCTTTAGGTTTTTTTCTCTCCCATTTTCATCTATAAATTTGACAAAATACAAACCTTGTTTGAGTACATCAATTTTATAAGGCGTATGCATAGCTCTTGGTTTCTCAAAACTTTTAATGCGTTGTCCATGTGTGTTATAAATGCTGAGAGATAATAAGGCGTGATTGAACTGAATAGAATGTCTTGCTGGATTGGGATACATTCTTATTGTGTTGTTGCTTTCTGGTTGATTTGTCGCCAAATGTTGAGGGATTTTATCTAATAAAATCATGAATTCACCAGCCTCTAAAGTGATGCTTTGATTTAATTGCGTGATTTCAATAGATGTGTTTTCATTATAATTATACCAATTTCCTGTGGAGGGAAAACCAGGTGAGATTGTGACTTGCTCCAGACCGAAATTTCCGATGATAAGGATTTCCTCAACCTCATCAGTTGTAGCGTTTTCATGTGAGAGTTTAATTATTTTCTGAATATCATCATTGGCATCAACACTGAAATCTGACGTTTGAAAAATACTTTCACTTTGGCGTAGTTTAATTAAATCAGTCCAAAAATCACGGAGTTTAGCTCTGTTTTCATCATTTAAATAGTTCCATACAATCGGCTTTGGTGCCGTGCGACAATCTGGGTCAATCGTGCCGTCTTGACAATGATTGATGCTGTCATCATAACCCAATTCCCCGAATTGCCATATCATTTTAGGACCAGGGATTGTCAAGAAAAAAGCACCTGCCATTTCCATACGTTCCAAAGCTGTTTCCATATTTGTGATGTCATAATTATTTGAGTTGGCGCCGTATTCTAAATTTTTAAACATCAGGCGTTCCTCATCATGGCTTTCCATATAGCTCACATTTGAGGCTGTTGACCAACCGCGATTTAGGTAATTAATGCCTGAAAAGTCGGAATCATCATAGCCCATTGTCGCTTGGTTGTATTGGTGATTTAGGTTGGCCCAAACAAGCATGCCTGGTTCTTCACTTTGTGTTGTTGCTCTGTGATTGATCAGTTCAGTTTCTTCTGTATTTGGTGCAAAATGCTCCAGAATGACATAAGCTTGGTTATCTACTGTGCGAATGTGATTATACATGCGTTTTAAGATTTCAATTCGCGCGGCATCATAAGCACTGCCATCGCCTGGCGTGTTTGTGAAACCTTTGGTAAAGTCAAATCTGTAACCGTCAATATTGTATTCTTCAAGCCAAAAAGTATTCATTGTGTCCAGCCAATTTTCAGTAAAACTTGCACTGTGATCAATGTCATTAAAAAATTGGAAAGCTGTGTTTGGTTCATTTTGATTAAACAATGGATTCTGAGCTGTGGCTTGTCCGCCATAGCAACCTTCACAGTCGTTGTACATCCGGAAATACGGGCTTTGGCCTGTCGCATGGTTATAGACCACATCAAGGATGACAGCGATTCCGCGTTGATGTGCTGCATCGACAAAGGCTTTCAGGTTTTCAGGTGAGCCGTAATATTTGTCTAAAG
This sequence comes from Psychroflexus sp., assembly GCA_030457805.1. Lineage (GTDB taxonomy): Bacteria > Bacteroidota > Bacteroidia > Flavobacteriales > Flavobacteriaceae > Psychroflexus. Next base: position 28,226 of record JAKDUG010000009.1, on the reverse strand, counting down.
CCATGTGGAATGAAGGATTGTATCCCCAAGATAAATTTCCGTCAAATTCATTGACAGGCATGAGTTCGATGGCGTTGATGCCGAGATCCTCGAGGTAGTCAAGTCGGTTTATTAAAGCTTGAAAAGAGTGGTTCTGGTCAAAATCTCTCAATAAAATTTCATAGATGATCAATTCTTTTTGCTTTGGTCTTTCAAAATCAGTGACTTCCCATTCATAATCAGGTTGGTCCAGTCTGACCCAAGATACAATTTCTGTTGTTTCCGATGGATATTCTGGAAGTTGAGCAAAGGTTTCTTCGTCTATATAAGTATCATTATACGGATCTAAAACCAAAGTAGAATAGGGATCTGCAATGCGAATCTGCCCATCGATTAAATACTGAAATAAAAAATCAGAAGACCATGCTGAACTTTCAGGGATCGAAATGTTTATCCAGAATTTGTTATTTGAAGTGTCTTTTTTCATGAGATGATCAGGAGTCATCTCCCAATTATTAAAGTCACCTAAGAGATGTACGAAGTTTTTATGAGGTGCTTCTAATACTAAAGTCACTTCATTTGGATTGTCAGCATCATAATTAATGCCGTTTGACATTCCACTAGGAAGCGGTTCTTCAATTGGTGTTGAAGTGAGTGTTGCTGTAAATGTAAAAGTTTGACTTGCATTTGAGCCTATGTGATTCGCGGTAAGCTCAAAGTCAGTTTGTTCTGTGATAGCTAAAGAATGATTGAATGTCATGCTTGACGATTCACTTGTGATAAGTGTATTATTGGCATACAAATTAAAGTCTGACATGAGATTAGATGCTGCAGCAATGGTCAACTCATCTCCACTTTCAATAAGGCTTATTTGATCATTAGGTACGTTTAAAACAACTTGATAGGCACCAACAGGAATAAGATGATCTTGTGTTTTCTTATCACCATTTGCATCTTTTGCTTTTGCTAAAACGCCAATTTCTGAAATATCAGTGTTATTGAAAAGAAGAGAAGGTGTAAAGGTGAAAGTAAAAGTGCCGTCTGTTTGGGCTGTCATTTTTTGTGACGCGTCAGAATTTTCCCATTGTCCATTTGTAGGAGAATCGATTTGTGTGCCATTTGCGTCTGTAAACCACGCCCATAAATACACATCAGAAGTGTTCCAGAGGTTGGTGTTTATTCCTGCTACCCTTAATGTGATTTCTTCATCGGCATTAAAAAACTCAGGATCGGTTGAAAATTGACCTGTTTGTACTTGTGCAAATCCAGTGAGTGCAAGCAAACTTAAAATTAAGATGTAAATTTTTTTCATCATCATTTTTATAAAAATAAAAAGCTACTTTTCAGGCTTGCGACATTCAGTCTGTTCAAAAGATTCCTCTAAAATCTTTAATGTTTCTTATCAAATGCAGAAACCAGAATGAAGTGACACTTTAGCCTTGAAAAGCAGCTTCCTTATATATGCCTTCGTTTATTCCGCCCAAGGGAAGAATGAAATTGTTGGCGGAGTGGCTGAGAAATCTAATTCAATATTAAAAGTTCCAGCCTCATCGATTGGGATATTATCTCCATCTTCATCTAAAGTTCCGTCATTTCCTGCATCGCCATAATTGACGGCCCAGTCTTCATTTTGTCTCAATTTGATTTCACCAGGCGTTAATTCAACTCCAGTGGCATAAAATACACCATCATTGATATCGAAATCTGGTAAGAATTTAGCATCAGGCGCATCCCAGCCAAATACAGTTGCATCGCCAGTCAATCCCCATAAATCAACCTCTTCTAATTCATAAGTTAGATTTTTAAAATCAACAGCAATGATGTAATGTCCTGCTTCTACAGCAATATTGTCACCACCAGAAACAAGCGTGCCATTGGCACCCCCAAAATCTGTTGTCCATTCTTCATTTTGTCTAAACTTGATTTCACCATCAGTCAAGCTTACAGCTGCAACCCAATTGTCATTGAAAGCATTATAATGCAATTTAATATCAGGTGCATCAAAGCCATGAATTGTAGCATCACCAGCAATTCCCCATGAAAATTCCTCCATTGTGTAAGTCAATTCATCAAGGTTAAGCGTGACTTTATATTCCCCAGCTGTGACAGCAATATTGTCACCGCCTTCATCTAAAGTGCCGTCATTGCCATTGTCACCATAATCAAAATTCCATTGGTTATTTTTTCTAAATTTGATCTCACCATCGCGTAAACTTGCGTAAGCGACAATAATATCCGCATCAGAAGTGGCGTAAAAAGGAATATCTTGAATTGGTGTATCTGGCGTTGCATCCCAGCTTCCTGGCGTTGCATCACCAACAATACCAAACTCAGTAGAAAGGTCAAGCGTTGCTGAAAAGGCTGTTGCTTGAAAGGTTTCAGCGGATGTATAGCTGTTATTGACTTGACTTAAGATAACATTTAAACGAATGTCAACAGCGCTTTCTTGCAAAGGTGTAATACCGATATTAAGTAAAAGCTTGTTTAATTCGTCTGAAGTAAATGTTTTAGATTGATGTAAACCCACAGAAACTGTGCGTGCGTTTTCAAAATTATGACCAGCCAAGTCAATTTCTAAATTATAAGAAGGTGCGGCAGGAAAACCAAAGTCAGGTTCCTCCCAAGTGACTTCTAGAATCTCATCCTCAGCGTTTTCTTCAGTCATGATGACTGTATCAACAGAAAGGTTTAAGCTTGTATTTGCGTTTTCATTAATCACCGTGAAATCAGCGTCATTATCACAACTGATCAAGGTCGCTGCAATAAGAATGAAGAGGAATTTAATGAAATGAATAGATTTAGTAGCCTTCATTTTGTGTAAGATTTGGGTTAATCGTTAATAAATCATTTGGAATAGGGAAGAGGCGTCTGTAATTTGGTGCAGAAACACCATCTTTAACGCCGCCTTTAAAGGGCCATAAATATTGACTTGTTGTGAATTGTTCATAACGAATCAAGTCTGTTCTGCGCTGACCTTCCCAATAAAGTTCGCGTGATCTTTCGTCTAAAACAAATTGTAAATCCAAGTCTCCTGTTGAAATGTTAGCAGAGGTGTTGCCGTAAGCTCTTTCTCTCAATTCATTGATGAGGTTGACAGCGCGAGAGGTATTGCCACCACCGCCTCTTAATGTCGCTTCAGCATAATTGAGATAAATTTCAGCTAAACGAATGACAGGTAAATCGATATCGACAAAATCACCTGTTGAGTCGCTTCCTGGATTTCCATTTGAATCGATATTTTTAAACTTCGTAACTGTTAAGCCTTCTTCAAATGTTGCGACATCATTAATTTCTAAAGTTTGTCCGTCTGTATAAAACATCGCCCGTGCATCAGGTAAGTTTTCATAGATACTTTCGATGCTGTATGTGTTCTGATTCAGGTTAAGTGTAATCACAACACGACCTGTTGTATTGACAGTAATATTGTCTCCATCAAGTTCGAGGTTGCCATCACTTCCGCCGTAATTTTCAGCCCAATCATCATTCTTTCTAAACTTTAATTCGCCATCAGTCAATTCAGTGTAAAGTTGATAAACAGCTGGAGATGCTTCATACATTTCTGTATCAGGAGCACTCCATCCATTTGGTGTGGCGTCTCCAATAATTCCCCAGTCAGAAACAGGACCAATACTCGCATTGAGTTCACTATTATTAGTCACAAATTTGTTGACAAAAGTTTCTGTTACTCTGTTTCCAGCCCAACCTCCGTTAATGCCAAATTCTGATGGATTCATTGTGCCACCCACAGCTGCGTGAACTAAGAATGTTGTTCCGCCAAAGGTTTGTGATTGTAAGCCATCAAAGTTTAAAGTGAAAATAAATTCTTTTTGAGCTCCATTTGTGTTGTTGTCTGCCAAGAATAATTCATCATAAGCACTACCATTACCATTGGCATCGGTTGTGTTGATACTGTATGATGTGTTGAGCACTTTTTCAGAATAGACAACAGCGTCATTATAACGGGGAGAGCCGATAAAAGCTTCTGCGTTGAGGTACAATTTGGACAGTAAAGCCCAGGCTGCAGCACGATCAACACGGCCGTATTCATTTGAACCACTTTCAGCCATTTGCTCTTGAATTTCCAGCAACTCTTCTTCAACGAAATTAAAAATCTCCTCTCTTGAGGCTTGCTCTGGTAAATCTGTTGAAATCTCTGTTGTTAAAGGAACATTCCCATACAAATCCATTAAATTATAATAGGTGAATGCTCTTAAAAAACGCGCTTCTGCAATAAACTGATCAACAGTGTCATCAGATAAAGCTTCTGCATTTGAAATAAATGAGTTGGTAAAGGACACTTCTTGAGCTAATCGGTAATACATGGCTTCCGTAAAGTCATTTCCTGAAGACCATGACAAACCGTGTAAATCTGGTAAACCAGGATCTCCCCAGCCCACAATAGCGTGGTCAGTGGTGAGCTCATTTAAGTTAAATAACATCCGTGAATATTGTGAGAAACCTTCGTCAATACCAGAAATGTCAGGTTGTCCTGCAGGTCCTTGTTGTCCTGTGAGTGCCAAGCTTGCATAAAGTTTAGCAAGCGCTCCTTTGGCTTGGTCTGCATTGGCAAAAACATCTTCTTCTGTCGTACTATCTGGATCTATTGGTGTCTGATTCAAATCATCATGACAGGACACCATTAAGAAAGATGCCATCAGAACGCTGATTATAGTTTTGAATTTTATTTTCATCATCTCTTTTTTTATATGTCAACATTTAATCCTAAAACAAATGTTCTAGGGCGTGGGTAGAAATTATTATCAATTCCACCAGAAATCTCAGGGTCTATTCCGTCGTAATCTGTAAAAGGGTCAATGCGTTTTGTACAGATGCATAAACTCTAAACTGCGATTGTGAAGAAACACTGGTAAATGAATAGCCAAGTGTGATATTATCAATTCTAAAGAATGATGCATCTTGGATGTGATAATCACTCAACAAATTACGCTGTGTCAGGTTTTTAAATTCTGTATTGAAATAATCACTGTGTAAGTTAGACAATATTTGATTTTCTGTCGCTTTACGCTGATAGCTATTAGCAGAAGCCACGTTGTTATAAGCGTAGTTTCCTATGCTAGCTCTTGACTGTACAGATAAATCCCAGTTTTTGTAACTAAAGTTTGTGTTCAGCCCCATCAATACATCTGCGTAAGGATCTTTCTTGATATAACGGTCATCACTATTGATGACGCCATCGTTATTGCGGTCAACAAAAACACCTTCTATCGGGCGACCATCATTGTCATAAACCTGTTCGTAAACATAGAAGCTGTAAGGTGATTCGCCTTCGCGGTGAAGCTGTAAATTGTTTCCTGTTCCACCAGAAATTCCGCCGACATTTTGTTCGTCAGGTAGATTTGTGATTTTGTTATCATTAAAGGAAACGTTGTAATTGATATTCCATTTGAAGTTTTCGGTATCAATTGCTTTATAATTAATGGCAAACTCGATTCCCTTGTTTTCCATATCACCGATGTTTTTATCAATTTTGTTTCCAAAGTTTGTAAAAGGATCAACGAGTGTGAAAGCAATCAAATCATCAGTTTTCTTTAAATAGGCATTGATAGAACCGCTTACTTTATGATCTAAAATGGCATAATCTAAACCGACGTTTATTGTTGATCCCACTTCCCATTTCAAGTCTTCATTGACAGGCTCTGGACGGAAAGTTTGATAAAAGCTATTTCCTATTTGATAGTTTGCCGTCGATTGGCTCGATGTATAACGCGTTAAAAAGTTATAATCTCCCAAACCATTGACATTCCCCACTTGTCCGTAACCCGCTCTGATTTTTAACTCATTAAAAAAGTCAGATTCTTCCATGAAGTTTTCATTGTGGATATTCCAAGCTGCTGAAAATGAAGGGAAGTAGCCCCAGCGATCATCTGGGTTTAATTTAGAAGAGGCATCAGCTCTCAAAGTTGCAGTGAATAGATAACGGCTGTCAAAGTTGTAGTTTGCACGTCCAAAATAAGAAAGTAAAACACTTCTCGAACGGTCGATAAACTCGGCTGTGTTGCCTTGTTCTTCTTTTTCACTATCGTAATCGTAGTTGTGAAACTCAAATTTTTGATAAGAATAACCTGTAACAGCAGTTAAATTATGTTTTTCTTCAAATGTGTTGTCATAAGTGAGATAAGCATCAAAGAGTTTGTTTTTCTGAGTTTGGCTGAACTCTGTTCGTGCCCCATTTCTTAAACCGCCAACTTGATCATCTGTCGGGATTTGGTCTGAAGTGATTTTGCGGCCATTACTATCAGATTCGTCATAACCAACGTTAATTGTTGCTTTGATATGCTCTGTTAAATTGTAATCAGCTTGAAGGTTTGTAATGAATCTTCTGACTTCTGAGTGGTCGTTAACCAAGTTCAATAAAGCAACAGGATTTGTATCAGCCAAAGAACGCTGCGCTCCTGTTTGTGGATCAATCCATGCGAAATACCCGCCAAATGGAGAGTTTGGATCGTAAACCGGTTGTGTTGGGTCAAAGTTGATAGCAGAACCGATTGCCTCACGGTTAGCAAATTTATTTTCGACTAAAGATCCCTTGGCATTGAAAGTCACTTTTAATTGATCATCAAAAAAACGAGGTGTCAAGTTAAGACCTCCAGTAAATCTTGAAAAATTATCACCTCTTAAGATGCCATCCTGATTTGTATAACCAATAGAAGCACGCATTGGCATAAAACCAAAGGCATTTCCAAGTGCACTTGCGTTGAGTTCCTCGCCAGTGGCTTGCTTTGCATAAACTTCTTCTTGCCAATCAGTCGATGCACTGCCGAGTCTTCCTATATGATCAGGTGTACCGTTAGTGTGAATTAAGTTTCTAAATTCAGAAGCACTCATCACATCAACAGTTTCAATTCTATTTCTCACAAACCTTTTCATAGACACATTGTACTGAAACTCTTGTGTGTCTTTTCCTTTTTTAGTCGTAATCTGTATCACGCCATTAGCAGCGCGAGAACCATAGATAGCCGTAGCTGAAGCATCTTTAAGGACAGTAATGCTTTCAATGTCATTTGGATTCAAAATATTTAAGGGGTTTCGAGAACCACCAACACCACCGTCATTAATTGGTAAACCGTCAATGACATAAAGTGGTTGACTTGTCAATGATAGAGAGCCTAATCCACGAATCGTAATGTTTTGTCCATCACCAGGCGCTCCACTAGCAGAAGTCACATTCACACCCGCAATTTTACCGGTGATCAATTCTTGAGCGGAGTTGATTGGTCCTTTGTTAAAGTCATCTGAACTAATCATATCAACAGCACCTGTTAGGTCTTCTTTTTTGGCCGTTCCATAGCCGACAACCAAAACCTCGTCTAATAAAGCTGCATCTTCCTTGAGGATAACATCAATTTCTGCTTGCCCTGTGTAAGTCATTTCCTGCTTTTTAAAGCCTAAGTAGGAAAAGACGAGAACTTGATCTCGCTCGACATCGATTGCGTAATTGCCATCAAAATCTGTTGTGGTTCCTTTATTTGTGTTTTTAATAATAATATTGACACCGGGAATTGATCCGCCATCTTCGCCACTAACCGTCCCTTTGACAGTGCTTTGTGCAAAGAGACTCATGGGTAGAAACATGAGTAACAGACCCAATTGTTTAATAGTTTGCATACGTGTTAATTTTGATTAAAAATTGATATACTTTTACTTCCAACTGTTAAAGGTAAGCAAACTTCAAGCATACTTTGGAGACGTAAATGAACTACAACGTTTGCGTGTTGAAAAGTTTTACAAATAGTTGAGAATTATCAGCTTTTGTCGGAATAAGCACTTATTTTTAAGGAAAATAACTGATAATTTGATAATGAAGCAAAAACCGACCCTTAAGATTATAGCCAAAGAGCTGGATGTTTCCGTCTCAACTGTGTCAAAAGCATTGAGAGATAGCAAAGAAATTAGTGAAGACACAAAACAAAAAGTAAGAGCTTTTGCAAAGCTTTATAACTATAAACCCAACAACATTGCTCTGAGCTTAAAGAACAGGAAAACAAAGACATTGGGCGTGATAATCCCTGAGATTGTTCATCATTTTTTTACAACAGTCATTTCTGGAATCGAAAACTATGCCAATCAACGTGGTTATAATGTGATTGTTGGTTTGTCAGACGAATCTTTTGATAGAGAAGTACTCAACCTTGAAATGCTTGCCAACGGTAGTATTGACGGATTTATTATTTCCTTGGCGAAGGAAACACTTCAGAAAAAAGATTACCATCACTTGATAGAAACCATAGATCAAGGTATTCCGATTGTGATGTTTGATCGTGTTTTAGACGAAATCTCATGTGATAAAGTGGTGGTTGATGATGTTGAAACTTCGGGGAAAGCCGTTCAGAAACTCATTGATTCGGGAGCCAAAAACATCGCTATTATTACCACTGAAGACTATGTTAGTGTTGGCCGATTGAGAACTGAAGGCTATCAGCAAACTTTGGTCAAAAATGGAATAACACCAAGTGAGAACTTGATATTAAGGATTGATGATCAATTTAATTCTGATGATCTTCTCGGTCATCTTGAAAATCAAATGGATCAGTTTATCAAAACAAAACAGATTGATGCCATTTTTGCAGTGAATGAGTTGTATGCCATTACCGCGATGAAAGCCGCACGTCATTTAGGTTTTCGTATTCCAGAGGATCTTCAAGTGATTGGTTTTACAGATGGCGTTTTATCTAAACATGCTTATCCGCCACTGACAACAGTCAGTCAACATGGAAAAGAAATGGGAAAGCAAGCCGCTGAGCTCTTGATTGATAGATTAGAAAAGGAGACGGATCAGCAGGATGATCACTACAGAACGGTTATTGTAAAAACAGATATTATCGAACGTGAGACGACTCAGGCTGTAGATTAAAAAAAAATCCTATCTTTGTGACCAAGCAAAACTTATACTTTTACTTCCAAACAAAAGATAAGTTTTGATTGACTTCTCAACTTATCGTTTTAATCTAAATAAAACGATATGCAGAAACGAAAATTAGGTATTCTCGAAATCTGGAACCTCAGTTTTGGATTTCTTGGTATACAAATGGGCTTTGCGCTTCAAAATGCTAACGCAAGTCGTATTCTTCAAAATTTTGGTGCGGACGTGCATCAGTTGTCTTGGTTCTGGATTATTGCGCCTTTAATGGGACTAATTGTACAGCCAATTGTTGGGCATTATAGTGATCAAACTTGGACAAAACTCGGACGTCGGCGACCTTACTTTCTGATTGGTGCTGTTTTGGCATCCGTTGGCTTGGTTTTAATGCCACAAGCTGATATTTTCATTGCTTTCATGCCAGCGCTTTGGGTTGGTGCCGGAATGCTGATGATTATGGATGCGTCCTTTAATATCGCTATGGAGCCTTTCCGTGCTTTGGTGGCTGATAATTTGAGATCTGAACAGCGCACCCTAGGATTTAGTATTCAAACCGTTTTGATTGGTCTCGGAGCTGTGGTTGGTTCTTTTCTGCCCTATGCCTTGAGTCACTTTTTTGGTGTTTCGAATGAAGCACCCGAAGGAAGTGTGCCACAACACTTAATCCTCTCCTTTATTATTGGCGCGGTGATTTTGATCATCAGTATTTTGATTACCGTATTGACCACAAAAGAATATTCGCCTAGTGAAATGCGAGACTTTGAAGAAGCAAATGCTAAAGCAAGTGATTTTGTTGAGGAAGAAGTAAAAGAATCTAAGCTTACAGACATATTTACTGATTTTGTAAAAATGCCAGCGACCATGCGTCAATTAAGCTGGGTTCAGTTTTTTTCGTGGTTTGCACTCTTCGGACTTTGGGTTTTTAGTGTGCCTGCTATCGCTCAGCATTATTACGGATTGTCTCCTTCAGATGGCAATAGCGAAGCTTATAACGAAGCAGGTGACTGGGTTGGTGTTCTTTTTAGTGTTTATAATTTAGTCTCTGTCTTTGTCGCCCTCTCGCTGCCAAAAATTGCAGCCGTTCTCGGTCGTAAAAAAACGCATGCTTATGCACTTTTTATAGGTGGAATCAGTTTGATTTCAATTTATTTCTTATCTGATGAAAATTGGTTGATTTTATCAATGGTCGGAATTGGCGTGGCTTGGGCAAGTATTCTAGCTATGCCTTATGCCATTCTAGCTGGCTCAATCAACCCTAGAAAAATGGGTGTCTATATGGGTATTTTTAATTTCTTTATTGTGATTCCACAAATCATCAATGCCTTAATTGGTGGTCCTCTGGTCAAATATGTCTATGGAGATCAAGCCGTTTTTGCACTTGTTATGGCAGGTGTAAGTATGCTTTTAGCAGCCTATTTAGTAACCAATGTTAAAGATGTTGACGAAAAAAAATAATATGAAAAATAGTAAGAAAGCAGTCATCTTCGATCTTGATGGCGTGATTGTCGATACAGCAAAATTTCATTTTTTAGCTTGGCAGAATTTAGCCGAAAAATTAGGAATTACATTTACAGCCGAAGATAATGAACACTTAAAAGGAGTGAGTCGTGTCAGATCTCTTGAAAAAATTCTCAAATGGGGACATAAAGAAGTGTCACAAGAAGAATTTGAAGAACTGATGCATGATAAAAATGAAGAGTATTTGACTTATGTCAATCAAATGACCACAAAAGACATTCTTCCCAGGGTGAAAGAAACACTTGATTATTTAAAAAAAGAAAACCATCCTATTGCACTTGGTTCGGCGAGTAAAAATGCAAAAAGAATTTTAAAACACGTCGGTCTGATGCACTACTTTGATGCCATCGTTGATGGGAATGAAGTGACTCAGGCAAAACCAAATCCAGAAGTTTTTCTAAAAGCAGCAAAGCTTCTGAATGTCAATCCTCAAAATGCTATAGTTTTTGAAGATTCACTTTCTGGCATAGAGGCAGCAAATACAGGACAAATGCTGAGTATTGGTATTGGCAACGCGCGTGTTTTAGCGGCAGCCGATTATGTGTTTAAAAATTTTAGAGAACTCGATCTTGAGACATTAAAAAACATCCTAAATAAACAAACGAATTTATAAATTAAACAAACAGATGAATCAGAATTATATTACGCCAGATGCTTGGTCGATTATAGAAGAGACATATGAGGCGGACAACGTGAAATCATCAGAAAGCCTTTTTAGTATAGGTAATGGTGCGATGGGACAACGCGCTAATTTTGAAGAAGATTATTCAGGGCCTAGTTTTCAGGGCAGCTATATTGGCGGTGTTTATTATCCTGATAAAACACGTGTGGGCTGGTGGAAAAATGGCTATCCCGAATATTTTTCAAAGGTTTTGAACGCCCCAAATTTTATTGGTATTCACATTAAAATAAATGATGAGGTTTTTGATTTAAACAAATGTCAAGAAGTCAATAATTTTAGACGTGAACTCAATATGAAGGAAGGCTGGCACAAGCGAAGCTTTCAAGCAAAACTTCAGAGTGGTCTTGTGGTTGAGGTTGAGGCACTTCGATTTTTGAGCCTTGAGCACGATGAATTGGGGGTTATTCATTATCAAATAACACCGATCACTGCTGATGCAAAAATTGAATACACACCTTATATTGATTCTGGTATTAAGAATCAAGATACAAACTGGGATGACAAATTCTGGGAAACATCACAGGTGAAGATTCAGAATGAACAAGCTTTTATTCAGTCGCATACACTTAAAACCGAATACCAAGTCTGTACATTTATGCAGTCTCAATTTTTGGTTGATGGGAAGGCAATTCAGTTGACGCCAACATCAAAAGAAGAAGAATTAAAAGCAAGTTTTTCTTATGGACAAAACATCCAAAAAGGACAAACTTTTACCATTCAAAAATTCGCAGGTTATACCACATCTTTAAACCATAAAAAAGAAAAACTGATCTCCGCTGCAGAATCTGTTTTGTCAATGGCTTTAGAACAAGGCTTTGATAAATTACTTTTGAAACAGAAAAATGCTTGGGCTGAGATTTGGCGTATGAGTGATATTACAATTGAGGGCGATGTTGAAGCACAACAAGGTATTCGTTTTAATATCTTTCAACTCAATCAAACCTATTCGGGGAAAGATGCGCGTTTAAATATTGGCCCTAAAGGTTTTACAGGTGAAAAATATGGCGGCAGCACATATTGGGATACCGAGGCTTATTGTTTGCCTTTTTATATGGCAACTAAAAACCAACAGGTGGCTAAAAATCTACTAATCTACCGCTATAAACATTTAAATAAAGCCATTGAAAATGCTGAAAAATTAGGTTTTAAAAATGGAGCGGCACTTTATCCTATGGTGACCATGAATGGTGAAGAAAGCCATAATGAATGGGAGATTACTTTTGAAGAAATTCACAGAAATGGCGCCATTGCTTATGCTATTTTCAGCTATCATCGCTATACCGGTGATTATTCTTACATTCCAGAAATGGGAATGGAGGTGCTTGTAGCCATTGCTAAATTCTGGCAACAACGCGTTAGCTTTTCAACACAAAAAGAGAAATATGTCATTCTAGGCGTAACTGGGCCTAACGAATATGAAAATAACGTCAATAATAATTTTTACACCAATTACATAGCGCAATGGTGTATTGATTATATGCTAGAAAATCTTGAGATTCTCAAATCTGATTATCCAGAAGATTACAAGCGTATTCTTAAGAAATCAAATTTAACTGTAGATGAGATTTCAGAAATGCAAAAAGTGTCGGCAGAAATGTACTTTCCATACTCGGAAGAGCAGGGCGTTTATTTACAACAAGATGGGTTTTTAGACAAAGAAATGCTTGAGGTTAAGGATTTAGATCAAAGCCAAAGACCGATTAATCAGTACTGGTCTTGGGATCGTATTTTGCGTTCACCCTATATCAAACAAGCAGATACATTACAAGGTTTCTATTTCTTTGAAGCACATTTTAGCAAAGAAGAATTAGAGAAGCACTTTGATTTCTACGAACCTTTTACGGTGCATGAATCATCACTTTCCCCTTGTGTGCACAGCATTCAGGCAGCTTCGTTAGATCGCATGGAGCAGGCTTATAATTTTTATTTAAGAACCTCGCGTTTAGATTTAGACGATTATAATAAAGAGGTCGATGAAGGTTGTCATATCACATCAATGGCAGGAACTTGGATGAGTATTGTTGAGGGTTTTGGAGGTATGCGTATTAAAAACGGACAATTGCATTTTGCACCAAAAATTCCTGAGCAATGGACGTCATATTCTTTTAAAGTTAATTTTAGAGGAAAAAGACTGACAGTCAAAGTAGAACAGGGTAAGGTTGATTTTAAACTCGCTGGTGCTGCCGGGCTTGACGTTTTTGTCAATGCTGAAAAACGCCAGGTTTTAGCTGAATCCTAATAAAAAAATGATTATTTATAAAAGACAGAAGTTTCATTTTTGTCTTCATTCTTATACATATGAGATTTAATAAATTTTATTGGTTAGTCATTTTGTGCTTTAGTTTTTACACGACTTTCGCACAAGAATTTCGTGTAGAGCCGCCGCATTGGTTTGCAGGAATGACATCTGAAAACTTACAATTGCTTGTTCATGCCGAGGAAATTGGTCAAGCTGAGGTTGTGATTGAATCTGATTTTATCAAACTTAAAAAAGTGCATAAAGCAGAGAGTCCAAACTATCTGTTTTTAGATTTAGAGCTTCAGCAACACACAGAAGCTTATGATTTTGATCTTGTTTTTCATTTTAAAAATAAAGAAGATTTTGTTTACAATTATCAGTTCAGAGAACGCCATAAAGCGGCGAATGAATTTGTAGGTTTTGACAGTAGTGATGCAATATACTTGATCACACCAGATCGGTATGCAAACGGAGATCCTTCGAATGATATCATCAAAACGATGAAAGAGAAAAAGATTAATCGTTCAAATACTTATGCACGTCACGGTGGAGATATTCAAGGGATTATCCAGCATCTAGATTATATTTCTGAAATGGGTTTTACAGCTATATGGCCAAGTCCTTTGCTTGAAAATGACATGGAAGAAGGCTCGTATCACGGTTATGCCATGACAGATTTTTATAAAGTTGATCCGCGATTTGGTGATTTAGAAACCTATCAAAAATTAGCAAAAAAACTGCATCAGAAAGATATGAAGCTCATTATGGATATGGTTGCCAACCATTCAGGTTCTGAACATTGGTGGATGAAGGATTTACCTTTTTTCAATTGGGTGAATTTCCAAGAAGCCTTTGTAGAAGATCAAAAAATTCCACTTTCAAACCATCGCCGTACTACAAATCAAGATCCTTATGCGTCTCAAGTTGATACAGATTTGATGCAGAAAGGCTGGTTTGTAGAGACCATGCCTGATTTGAATCAGGAGAATCCATTTATGGCAACTTACATCATTCAAAATAACATTTGGTGGATTGAAACCTTACAATTAGATGGAATTCGACAAGATACTTATCCTTATGCCAACAAGAATTTTATGGCAGATTGGGCACAAGCAATTATGACTGAATATCCGAATTTTAATATTGTTGGAGAGGAGTGGAGTACAAATCCTCTGCTGGTTGGTTATTGGCAAGATGAACAAAATAATCTAGATGGCTATAAATCACATTTGAAATCAACAATGGATTTCCCGATGCAAACAGCGATTGTCAATGCATTGAAAGAGAATGAAACATGGGGAACAGGCTTGATTAAAATTTATGAAGCTTTAGCAAATGACTTTTATTATGCCCAACCAAAATCCATTATGATTTTTGCTGACAATCACGATATGAGTCGTATTTATACACAGCTTGATGAAGATATTGTGAAAACGAAAATGGCGCTTGGTCTGGTTTTAAGTTTACCTCGAATTCCACAAATTTACTACGGAACTGAAATTTTGATGGATGATTCAGACCGACCTGGAGATCACGGCTTAATTAGAACTGACTTCCCTGGCGGCTGGGCAACTGATGAGGTGAATGCTTTTCAAAATAAAGGTTTGACAAAAGCGCAAACAGATTTTAAAGAATTTCTGAAAACACTTTTGATTTACAGGCAAAATTCAAAAGCCATCACACAAGGATCCACGATACATTTTTCACCTTTTGATGCAATCTACAGCTTGATAAGAACAGCTGGCAAAGAAAAAGTCATTATTTTTTTAAATAAGAATACTGAAGTCCAAAAAATCGATTTGTCGCGTTTTGAAGAGCTTCAATTAGAAGGTCAGCAACTTCATTCTGTTACAAGTGATCAATCTTTCACATGGAAGCAGACTTTAGATTTGCCACCTGGTTTTTCAATGTTTACAACCCTTAAAAATTAAAACAGAAAGTTTATGAAACGAATTTGTTTGAATCTTGTTTTCCTTTTCTCACTATGTCATTTCAATTTAGTTGCACAAAATCCTGATCGCCATTTTGAAGGTGTTAGCATTGCTGATGACCAGCTCATGATCAAAACTTCTGATGGGTTTTATCAAATTTCATATTTATCACCGGCAATTGTAGAAACCGAATTTATACCAACTGGTCAGATAACGCAAAGCCAATCGCATGCTGTTCAGTTAAAGGAAAAATATACAGATTTTGAATTGACAAAAACAGAAGATAATATATTGATTAGTTCAGACGGCATTAGGATTCGCATTCAGAAGGCGCCATTTCAGATCACCTATCTTTATGATAACAAGATTTTATTTTCTGAGAAAATGGGTTTTCAACAAAAAGAAGAAAGCTTTCAACTTGATTTTAACCTCACAGAATCTGAAATATTGATGGGTGGCGGTGCACGTGCGTTGGGAATGAACAGAAGAGGACATCGTTTAGAATTGTATAATCGTGCGCATTATGCTTATGAAACGAAGTCTGAATTGATGAATTTCGCCATGCCAATTGCTATTTCGTCAAAGCTTTATATGCTACATTTTGATAATCCAAGTACAGGATATTTAGATTTTGATAGCACTTTTGACAATACATTGGCTTTTGAAGCGCGTTCTGGTGCTAAAAAATATCAAGTGATTGCAGGTGAGTCTTGGGAAGAGATTCTTGAAAGTTATACCGCTTTGACAGGCCGACAAAAAATGCCACCACGATGGGCTTTAGGTAATTTTGCAAGTCGTTTTGGTTATCATTCACAAGAAGAGACAATTGAAACGGTTAGTAAATTTCGCGAAGAAAATATTCCTGTTGATGCTGTGATTTTAGATTTATACTGGTTTGGAAAAACGGTGCAAGGCACAATGGGAAACCTCACTTTTGATAAAGATTCTTTTCCACAACCTAAAAAAATGATCAAAAAGTTGAGAAAGAAAGATGTTGAAACCATCTTGATTACTGAACCCTTTATATTGACAACATCTCAGCGTTGGGATGAGGCTGTCAGAGAAGATATCTTGGCTAAAGACAGTTTGGACAAAGCCGCGACTTATGATTTTTATTTTGGAAATACAGGCTTAATCGATGTGTTTAAGCCCGAGGCAAAACAATGGTTTTTGGGGATTTATGATGATTTGAAAAGTAAAGGTGTCACTGGATGGTGGGGCGATTTGGGTGAGCCTGAAGTGCACCCTGACGAAGTGGTGCATCACCAAGCAAAAGCACATGAGGTACATAATATATATGGACATCAATGGGCGAAAATTATTTCAGAAAGTTACCGTGAAAATTATCCAAAAGAAAGGCCTTTTATTTTAATGCGAGCCGGGTATTCTGGTTCTCAGAAATACGGAATGATTCCGTGGTCTGGAGATGTCAATCGCACATGGGGAGGACTTGAACCACAGCCAGAGATTGCTTTACAAATGAGCCTGCAGGGCTTGGCTTATATGCATTCAGATTTGGGTGGATTTGCAGGAGATTTAGAAGATGATGATTTATACGTGCGCTGGTTGCAATACGGTGTTTTTCAACCAATTTATAGACCACATGCACAAGAAGATGTTGCTTCAGAGCCTGTTTTTAGAAGTGAAAAAGCGAAGAATTTATCGCGTCAAGCCATCGAATTGCGTTATGAATTAATCCCTTATAATTATCAACTGGCTTTTGAAAATCAAGAAAAAGGTATGCCTTTAATGCGACCTCTGTTTTTTGAAGAACCACAGAACGCAGAACTCTATCATGTCTCAGAAACCTATTTATGGGGACATGATTTTTTGGTATCACCAGTGCTTCGACCGCATTTAAAATCAAAACAAGTTTATTTTCCTAAAACTTCAAATTGGATTGATTATTACACAGGAGAAATCTATAAGGCTGGCGATACAAATGAAATTGAACTGCATGCATCTTATATCCCAACATTTGTCCGTAGCGGGAGTTTTATTTTAAAATCTCCATTGGTGCAATCCACAAAAGATTACGTTTTTAATAATTTACAAGTTGAATTTTATGCTGATGCTGAGGTGGATCATTCTCAACGCAGTTATTATAATGATAACGGAAGTCTTCAAGATGCTCATGCCAAAAAAGCTTTTGAAAAGCTGCATTTTAATTTTCAGAGATTGTCAGAAACATCTTTTAAAATAGAGATTAAACACGAGGAGGGAAAGAAGTTTAAATCACATTTAAAACAACTGAATTTCAAGATTAAAAATATAGACTTTCAGCCTGAGGAAGTTCAGGTGAATGGGGCAGCTGTCAATTTTGATTATGAGGCAGCTTCAAAACAGCTCTCTATAAAAATGCTTTCAATTCAAAAATCAAACATACTTTTTCAAATCAAATAACCTGAACAAATGAAACAATTTACAATTTTACTTGCATTGACATTCTTGGTGTTGTCGTGTGGACAAACAGAGCCAATGAAAGAGAAAGAATCTTCTCAGAAAGAGGAAAAATTCCAGCCAATTTCAAATGAGATTTTAGAATCCTCAGTCATTTATGAGGCAAATATTCGTCAATATTCACCAGAAGGAACTTTAGAAGCTTTTACGAAAGATATTCCTCAATTGAAGGAACTCGGTGTCAAAGTGATTTGGTTGATGCCAATTTATCCAATTTCAATGAAAAACAGAAAGGCCACTGGAGAGCTTTCAATTGAAGATATTGAAGATCCAAAAGAAAAAGAGAAATACCTCGGAAGTTATTATGCCATTTCAGACTATACAGCTGTTAACCCGAATTTTGGTACTAAAAAAGATTTTGATCAACTTGTACAAACGGCACATGATAATGGAATGTATGTGATTTTAGATTGGGTTGCTAATCATACAGGCTGGGATCATGAGTGGATCAAAACAAATCCAGATTACTTCCAAAAGGATAAGGAGGGGAATGTGACAGATCCAATGAATCCAGAGACAGGAGAATCATGGGGATGGTCTGATGTTGCACATTTAAATTATGAGAATAAAGAGTTGTGGGAGGCCATGAGTGAGGAAATGCTATATTGGGTTAAAAACCACAATATCGATGGATTTAGATGTGATGTTGCTGGAAATGTAACAACAGACTTTTGGAATTTTGTCGTTCCTAAATTAAAAGCAGAAAAGCCAGTTTTTATGCTTGCTGAAAGTGAAGATAAGGACTTGTTTTATGAAGCTTTTGACATGGGATATAATTGGGAAGGACATCATATCATGAATGAAATAGCACAAGGAGAAAAGACAGTTGCCGATTGGGATGCGTATATTGCAAAGATCGATACGACTTATCAGAAGGATGATTACTTGATGAGTTTTGTGACCAATCACGATGAAAATTCATGGAATGGAACTGTCAAAGAACGCATGGGAGATGCTGCCGAGACATTTTTAGCGCTCACATATACTTTACCAGGGATGCCTTTAATCTACAGTGGTCAAGAATACGATATGGACCACCGATTAAAGTTTTTTGAAAAGGACACAATTCCAAAATCAAAAAGTAATGTATGGCCATTACTCGAAAAACTTGGAGCGCTCAAAAACACAGAGATTGCTTTGCACGGTGCCAAAAAAGCAGCAGATTATCAGAGAATTTCAACAACTCAAGATGAGAATGTTCTTGCTTTTTCACGTGATAAGAAAAATGATGAATTACTTTTTATCGCCAACATGTCAACTGATAAACAAAGTTTTCAAGTTGATGTTTCAGGTGATTTTATAAATGCAATGACAGATGAGGATTTATCACTCAAGGCTGATCAAGAAATGAATTTAGAGGCTTGGGACTATCTGATTCTAATAAAAAAATAAGTTATTTATTGTTTCTGATAAAAAGATGAGTAACTTATCAACCTAAAACGTTTGAGCTGCGATAGTGATTAGGTTTTCAGCCTTTTTTAATTTAAATTTGGAGGAATGAGAACAAATCATATTCATAAAATAGCTGTGCTAACTTCTGGTGGTGATTCGCCAGGAATGAATGCCGCAATTCGTGCTGTTGTGAGAAATGCAGCTTATCAAAAAATTGACTGTATTGGTGTTTACCGCGGTTATCAAGGTTTGATTGAAAAAGACTTCATCAATCTTGATGCGCGTTCGGTAAAAAATATTATTAATCGAGGTGGCACCTTTTTAAAGTCAGCACGTTCCAAAGATTTTAAAACTGAGGAAGGTCAAAAGAAAGCCTTCCAACATCTTCGAGAGGAAAATATTGATGCGCTTGTTGTGATTGGTGGCGATGGGACATTTACTGGCGCTTCTTTTTTTAGTAAAGCACATGACATTCCTGTGATTGGCATTCCAGCGACGATTGATAATGACATCCACGGAACAGATTTTACAATTGGTTATGACACGGCTTTAAACACTGTTGTTGAGGCGATTGATAAAATTAGAGATACCGCAAGTTCACATGACCGTTTGTTTTTAATAGAAGTCATGGGGCGAGATGCGGGTGATATTGCTTTGAATAGTGGGATCGGTGCTGGCGCTGAAGAAATTTTGATTCCTGAAGAAAATATGGGAATCGAGCGCTTGATTGACTCCTTGAGAAGATCTCGGAAATCAGGAAAAACATCCAGTATTATTGTTGTATCTGAGGGAGATCAAATTGGACAAAACATCACGAAATTATCTGATGATATTCAAACTAATTTACCAGAATATGAAGTCAAAGTCACTGTTTTAGGACATATACAGCGCGGTGGTTCACCGAGTTGCTATGACCGCGTTCTGGCGAGTCGATTGGGCGTTGCCGCTGTTGATGCTTTGCTAGAAGGATACTCTAATGTGATGGTTGGTACACGCCAAAAAAAGATTGTTTATGTTGATTTTGACAAGACCATAGGTGGGAAGAAAAAAATTGATAAAGAATTAATTAGGGTTGCGGATATTGTCTCAACTTAATTTTAAAAATTTAGCTATGAAAACAAAGATTGGAATAAATGGTTTTGGAAGAATAGGGCGTTTAGCATTTCGTATTGCTTCTGAAAATGAAAATATAGAAATTGTAGGAATTAACGACTTATTGGATGTTGAGCATTTAGCTTATCTTTTAAAATATGATTCTGTTCACGGGAGATATAAGAAAAATGTTGAGGTGAAAGACGGGCATTTACTTGTCGATGGAAAAACTATCCGTATTTCTGGTGAAAAAAATCCAGCTGATTTGAAGTGGGATGCTATAAATGCCGAAATCATTTTGGATTGTACTGGTATTTTTAAAGACAAAAAATCGGCATCAGCTCACCTTGAAGCAGGCGCCAAGAAAGTTGTGATTTCAGCGCCGTCAAAAGATGCGCCGATGTTTGTCATGGGAGTGAATCATGAGGATGCTAAGGCTGAAGATACAGTTGTTTCAAACGCTTCATGTACAACAAACTGTTTGGCACCTTTAGCCAAAGTTGTCAATGATGAGTTTGGTATTGTCGAAGGCTTGATGACAACAATTCACGCTGCGACATCAACACAATTTACAGTTGATTCTCCTGCCAAGAAAAATTACCGTATTGGAAGAAGTGCAATTAATAATATCATACCAACATCTACTGGTGCTGCCATAGCCGTTGGTAAAGTGATGAAAGAAGTGGAAGGTAAATTGACAGGAATGGCTTTTCGTGTCCCAACTGCTGATGTTTCAGTTGTTGATTTAACAGTGAGAACGGAAAAATCTGTTTCATACGATGAGGTTAAAGCTGCCATGAAAAAAGCTGCAAATGGCCCTTTGAAAGGAATTCTGAATTATTGTGATGACGAAGTCGTCTCTCAAGATTTTGTATCAGAAGAGGCAACATGTAATTTTGATGCCAATGCCGGAATTGCTTTAAACAATAATTTCTTTAAGCTTATTGCTTGGTATGATAATGAGTATGGCTATTCAAGTAAACTCGTTGATTTGGCTTTGCATATTGCTAAACTTTAGAATAAACACAACTTATGATTTTAGTTGCTGATGGAGGCTCGACAAAATGTGATTGGTTATTGCTAGATGATCAGGGCGACATGGTTTTAAAAACACGTACAAAAGGCATTAACCCAGCCGTTTTTAAAGCTGAGGTTCTCAAAGCAAGACTCCGTGAAAATGAAGAATTAACGGCACTGATTCCTAAAGTTCATCGCGTTGATTTTTTTGGAGCTGGCTGTGGTACAGCAACACCACGTGAGCATTTATATCAAATTTTACAAGAATTTTTTCCGAAAGCAGAAATTAAAGTAGGTGAAGATATGGAAGCCGCTGCCTTGTCAGCTACTAATGAACCTGGTATTATCTGTATTTTAGGGACAGGCTCGAATTCATGTTATTTTGATGGGAAAAATGTGCACATGGAAATTGAATCCTTGGGCTATATTTTGATGGATGAAGCAAGTGGGAATTATTTTGGAAAACGTTTGATTAGAAATTATTATTACAAAACAATGCCTAAAGAATTGGCTTTAGAATTTGAGAAACGATACGATTTAAGCGCCGATACAATCAAAAGGAATATCTATCGCGAAGATAATCCGAATACATATTTGGCAGACTTTGCAGAATTTATTTTTACAGCAGAAGAGCGCAATGGCTATTTTTATAAATTGATTTATGAAGGCATGCAGAAATTTATTGAAAGTCGTGTTTTGTGTTATAAACAGGCACAAAATGTCCCAATTCATTTTATAGGTTCAATTGCTTATTTCTCAGAAGATATCATCCGAGATGTCGCAAAACCTTATCATTTAAATATTGGAAATATCATCAGAAGACCGATTGATGGTTTGATTGATCATTACAAAAAGAATATAATAAAAGTATCCTCATAATGGCTTTACCAAAACAGAATCCACAAAGTTTAAAAGCGTGGTCAAAACTTCAACAGCTAGCAAAGACAGAAGATTTATCTATTCAAAAGTTATTTGAAAAAGATGCCAAGCGCTTTGAAAAGTACAGCCTTCAGTTTGATGATTTTTTATTTGACTATTCGAAACACCGCATCACGGATGAGGTTAAATCAGAATTGCTCAATTTGGCAAAAGAGGCGGGTTTAAAAGAAGCGATTCAATCTTATTTTAATGGCGATTTGATCAATGAAACTGAAAATCGCGCCGTTTTGCATACTGCTTTACGTCAATCTTCTCAATCAAATGCTCAGTTGCCAGAATCTCAGTTAGCAAAGCAAGCGCTTAATCAAATGCAAACTTTTGTTACAAAAGTACACAGCGGTGAATGGAAGACTTATGCAGGAGAAAAAATCACGGATGTGGTCAATATTGGCATCGGAGGTTCGGACTTAGGTCCGCAAATGATCGTTGATGCTTTACAATATTACAAACAAGATATTCGCTGTCATTTTATTTCTAATGTTGATGGTGATCCAATACATGAATTGTTGAAAACATTAGATCCTGAAAGAACTTTGTTTGTCATTGTTTCTAAATCTTTTACAACTCAAGAAACCTTAACCAATGCGAATACGATTCGTAAATGGTTTTTAAAACAGACCACAGAAGAGAGTATCAAACACAATTTTGTTGCAGTTTCAACAAATATTGAAGCCGTTCAAAAATTCGGTATTGCCACAAACAATATTTTTCCGATGTATGATTGGGTTGGTGGTCGATTTTCTTTGTGGTCAACAGCTGGTTTGAGTATTGCCTTGACTGTTGGAATGCCAATTTTTAAAGAATTATTAGAAGGCGCAGCAACGATGGATCTTCATTTTAAAGAAACTGATTTTGATAAAAACATACCCGTTTTAACAGCGCTCATAAGTGTGTGGTATAATAATTTCTTGAATGCTGAAAGTGAAGCAGTTATTCCATATACAAATTATTTGCACAAACTTGCGCCATATCTTCAGCAAGCCTCAATGGAGAGTAATGGAAAATCAATTGATCGGAACGCACAGCCTGTTGATTATCAAACAGGAAATATTGTGTGGGGCGAGCCAGGGACTAATGCTCAGCACGCTTTTTTTCAATTGATTCATCAGGGAACTAAATTAATTCCAGCTGACTTTATTGGTTTTAAAAAGGCACTTTATAAGGATCAAACACATCACGATATCTTGATGGCAAATTTTTTCGCACAAACGGAAGCGCTTTTAAAAGGGAAAACACGTGCCGATGTCAAAAGGGAATTAAAAAATCAAGGTTTATCGACAGCTCAAATCGAAGAATTAATCGCCTTTAAAGTTTTTGATGGCAATAAGCCAACAACGAGTCTTTTAATTGATAAGCTCACGCCAAAGAGTTTAGGGAAACTCATCGCGATGTATGAACATAAGATTTTTGTACAAGGCGTGATTTGGAATATTTTCAGTTTTGATCAATGGGGTGTTCAGCTTGGCAAAGAACTCGCAACTCGTGTTCTCGAGGATATCAGCTCTGACAAAATAATCAATCAGCACGACCAATCGACCGACGCTTTATTAAAGGCTTATAAGAACTGAGCTTGTGTTTTAATCCATTAGGCTCTGTCTTGTTTGTTAAACTCTTGCCTGTAGTTCATTTTATTGTGATATTCATGGTTGAATTACGCATATTTAATGATTTTTGCTTATTTAACACATAATTTTTCCTAATTTTAGAAGACAAACCAATGCGTGTATTATGCTTGTAAAAGTCTATGGAAGTGCTGTTTTTGGCGTTGATGCCACAACAATAACAGTTGAAATTAATATGGAAAGAGGGATTGGCTACCATTTAGTGGGCTTGCCAGATAATGCGATACGTGAAAGTAGCTATCGCATTCAAGCTGCCCTTCAAAATAATGCTTATAAATTTCCAGGAAAAAAGATCATCATTAATATGGCGCCAGCGGATCTTCGCAAAGAGGGTTCAGCCTATGATTTAACCTTGGCGCTCGGTATTTTATCTGCTTCTAATCAAATCGAAGCTAAAGACATCGAAGAATATATCATCATGGGAGAGCTTTCTCTCGACGGGAGTTTACAACCGATTAAGGGCGCTTTGCCAATTGCTATTAAAGCCAAAGAAGATGGTTTTAAAGGCTTTATTTTGCCTCAACAAAATGCCGAAGAAGCCGCGATTGTTTCAGGTATAGATGTTTATGGTATTGAAAACATAACAGAAATCATTGATTTTTTTGATCAAGGTAAAGAACTTCAACCCACAAAGATAGACACGCGCAAAATATTCTATGATAACCTTTCGCATCCAGAATTTGACTTTGCTGATGTCAAAGGGCAAGAATCGATTAAGCGGTGTATGGAAATTGCAGCAGCAGGTGGACACAATATTATTATGATTGGTCCGCCTGGTTCTGGAAAAACCATGCTGGCCAAGCGTTTGCCAAGTATTTTACCTCCGATGTCGCTTTATGAAGCTTTAGAAACTACCAAAATCCATTCCGTTGTTGGGCGCACCAATGGACAGGCTGGCTTGATGGCTGAACGTCCTTTTCGGAGCCCGCATCATACAATTTCAGATGTGGCCCTTGTTGGTGGCGGTGCGTATCCGCAACCTGGTGAAATTTCTCTATCGCATAATGGTGTTCTTTTTTTGGATGAATTGCCAGAATTTAAACGCACAGTTCTGGAAGTGATGCGACAACCACTTGAAGATCGTGAGGTGACAATTTCACGAGCGCGATTCACAGTCACTTATCCATCGAGTTTTATGTTGGTGGCTAGTATGAATCCAAGTCCGAGTGGCTATTTTAATGATCCAGATGCACCTGTCACGTCTTCTCCAGCTGAAATGCAACGTTATTTAGGTAAGATTAGCGGCCCACTTCTAGACCGGATTGATATTCATATTGAAGTCACGCCGGTTCCTTTTGAGAAACTTAGTGAGAAGCAGCAAGCAGAAAGCAGTGTTGATATTCGCAAGCGCGTGACTAAAGCACGTCAAAAACAAACTGAGCGTTTTCAAGATTATGAAAATATTCATTACAACGCACAAATGGATGTCAAGCAAATTAAAGAATATTGCGAATTAGATCAAGCCTCAAGCGATTTACTCAAAACAGCAATGGAGCGTTTAAACTTATCAGCTAGAGCCTATGATCGCATTCTGAAAGTAGCTCGAACCATTGCTGATATCGAAGATTGTTCTGAAATATCAGGCCAACACATCAGCGAAGCAATTCAGTATAGAAGCTTGGATCGTGATGGTTGGCTGGGTTAAAATTCAATAATTTAGATACTGATGAAAAGTTTTAATCTCTGATATTTATTTTTTTATCTTTTGGATACTTTATTTTATACGAATATTTCAGTGTTTTTTGAGATTGTGAATCCATGTGAAATTCCCAATTTAAAAAGCCTTTTTTCTTGTCATATGTCGATGCATTATGGTTGATGTCTTCAATTTTAATAGCATCGTTTTGAGAAATTGGTAAACGTTCCTGAACGCGCAGAGAAATGTCTCTATTCTTGTTGTTTTTAAGCTTAATCTCATAAGCTTTTTCGACAATTTGTGTCCCGCCAAAAAATGATTTTGAACTCATTTTTTCAGGCTGATTGCGTTCTATCGTGATTTGCTGATCATGTCCAAGTGAAAGTCTCAATTTTTGATCAGTTTCTTGAGGAAAAATCGTGGTTGTGCTAATAAATGTGTTATCAAAATAAACATTCGCTTCTCCTGTTAGTAAGTCAATCTCCTCCCAATCGCCAACTTCTGCAATTAAGAAAACAGATGATGAAAGTTCAGGCGCTGCAAAAAACTGATAGGTCGTTTCTAATTGTTGCTTGTCGAGTTCAAACTGATCTGCATCTCGGCGGCTTTTAAGACTCACTTTTTGGGGAATTTTAAAATTGACAGCCGTTGCAGTGTAATCTTTCTCAACTTGAACCTCTTCTATATCCATTTCATTTACAGCCATGTCAGCTCTTTTTGCTGAACTATACCCCGTGACAACGACTTCATCTAACTGATTTTTACTTTCTAACATCTGAAAACCTATTGTAGAGGCGTAGATTGGTAATATTTCTGTTTTGTAACCGATATATGAGAATTTGAGTTCTTTTGCGTTGCCAACCTTTAATGAATAATTACCATCAAAATCAGTTTGTGTACCTTTTGAAGTTCCTTTAAGGATAACGTTAACGCCAGGAAGTGGCGTGCCATCTTCAGCGTAAATTGTTCCTGAAACTTTTTTGATACTCGGGTTGTAAGTTAAGTGTGAAAAGCGATTGCCAACTGGGTGCGCTCTTTTATTAAAGTTCATGTAATAGGGCGTTAACTCTGGTTTTGTTTCTGTGCGATTTGGTTGTGCAGACGATAGTTTTAGATCGATTGCAGACCAGTCTTTGCCTGTGTGTTGAAATACATTGGCTTTGTATGTCAACTCAATATCTTGTTCTGTATCAACACTTTTGAGGTCATAGCTTGGGTACCAACCTGCATCATTGACAAAGTAGGAGAGTTGTAACTTCTTTTGGGAAGCCTTCGTGACAGTTAAGTCAAGAGTAATTTTTCCGCGATATTGTTTTTGATCCCCGCGAAGCTTGTTGAGTTCATTCTGGAGCTTTTGAATGTCTTTATTTTTTTCAGAAAGTTCACGCTTTAAGTCAAATAACAGATTGTGTATTTCTTCAAATTTTGATCTGTAGAAATTAGCGTAAGCATTCACCTTCGCAACAGTGATGCCTGTTTGTTCACTTGTTAGTGTTTGGTTGTTGGTCAATAACTCAAGCTCTTTTTGAAAGGCTGTAATTTTACTTTGCGTTTTGGCCTGACTTTTTTCTGCAGTTTCTAAATCAGACTCTAAACTTTCAATTTGTTGTCCTGTTTCCTTTGTTGTTAAATAATCTCTCTCATAGTTAATCGAATTCATGTTGATACCTTGAAGCCCTTTAATCAGAATACTTTCGGGTGTAATAGAAGGTGAAAGGTTGTCAAAAACGACGAGATGATGGCCTTTGGAAAGCTGCGTTTCGGCAAGAGATTGAAGCTGAGCGCCTTGGTTGTAAACCGTTGCTGATTCTAGCTTTAAGTCAGGTTTGATGTCTTGTGCGTTCAACCAGATACAGCTGAACAGAATAAAAAAGTATCTCATTGTTAAAAAATTTATGAAAATTAATTAAATTATCCTTACTAATGCAGAAGTTTGTATCTTTTCAAAAAAAGATTGTGATTGATATTAACTGTGATTTAGCAGAAGGTGGAAATGAGGACGCAGAAATTATGCCACATATTTCAAGCTGTAATATTGCATGTGGCGGACACTTCGGAAATAGAGCAACAATAGAGGAAGCCGTGAGACTTGCAAAAAAGCATCAGGTTAAAGTTGGTGCACATCCATCCTATCCAGATCGTGAAAATTTTGGACGACAAAAAATGAAAATGCAATCACAGAATCTTCAGGATTCACTTCTTAAACAAATACAATTAGTCATAGATTCTTGTGATAAAAACGATGTTGATTTTCATCATATTAAAGCACATGGTGCACTTTATAATGCCATGGAAAATGATACAGATTTATGCGAATTATTTTTTGATGTACTACAAAAAATCGATCGCAAAGTGGTTGTTTTTATCTCTCCAAAATCAAAGCTGAAACATTATAAGTCACCAGAGATTATATATTGGATTGAGGGTTTTGGAGATCGTACTTACCAAGCTGATTTGAGTTTGACAAAGCGGTCAGAAAGTGATGCTTTATTGACAAACCCAAAGGCTGTTTTTAAACAAATTTTAAACCAAAAAGAAGGCTTTGTTAGGAGTCAAAACAATGATAAAATAGAGCAGAAATTTGATACAATTTGTCTGCATAGTGACACGCCAAATGCCTTGGGTATTTTAAGATTTGTTATTCAAAACTTGGAGGTTTCTACAAATAAATAATAGCTGATAATGAGAGGGGAGGATTTTACGATATCAATTTATAATAAGCATTCAATTTTGATACAATTTCACTTTGAAATTGATGAAAATAATGTAGATTTACTCTTGTTTTATAAAAGAATAATTCTAGAAAAATACCCTCAACTCATACTTCAAGTAATCAATACA